>NZ_BAAGZI010000488.1:0-3817 GCF_054778695.1 Actinocorallia lasiicapitis | reverse complement strand
GACGGGGTGCCCGCCGAGGACGGCCGGCGCTTCACGCTCACCGTGTCGGGCCCCGTCACCGAGGAGCTCCGGATCGCGGCCGGGCCGCTCGCCCCGGCCCCCGACCCGCGGCCGGACGCCCTGCTCGCGCTGCTCACCTCGGCCCAGTACGGCCACGACGCCAAGCTCACCCTCTGGAAGATCCTCTCCAGTGATCTTCCAGAGGGCGCGAAGCTGGCCGCGCTCCAGGCGGAGGACGTCCCGCCGGCGCTGCTCTCGGCGATCACGGAGCTGATGTCCGTCCGCTGAGAGCGCGACAGGCCGACGGCCTTTACGCAGTAAGGTTGAGGGCGGCCATGAGCTGGGGCAGGGCGAGACGGAGCTCGCGCTGCCAGTAGTTCCAGGTGTGGCCGCCCGGTGCGTAAAGATGCGCGGTGACGGGGATGCCCGCCGCCTGCAGCTTGCCGATGGTCGCCTTGGCCTGCTTGTGGACGGCCTGCTCCACACCGTCGGGGAACAGTCCGCCGGAACCGTCGCCCGCGGCGATGTACAGCGACGTGCCGCGGAGTTTCAGCGCCTGCTCGTAAGGATCATTCGCCACCCAGATCGCGCGCTGCGCCGGGACGGCGGGGTCGCCCCAGACCCGCTTCCAGTCCGCCCAGCAGGCGAGGCCCGGCTTGTCGAGGCCGCCGTCGCCGACCCCGGTGTGCAGCGGGTTCAGATTGCCGCTGAAGGAGGCCACCGCCTTGTAGAACCCGGCGTGGTTGGCGGCGAGTTTCAGCGAGCCGAGCCCGCCCATCGAGTTGCCCGCCACGGCACGGACCGGCGACGCCCGGTACTGGCGTTCCAGGAGTTGCGGCAGGTCGGACGTCAGGTAGGTCTCCCAGCGGGGGACGCCGCCGGCTCCGTAGTTCCACCAGTCGCTGTAGGCGCTGCACCAGGACGTGTCGGGCAGGACCACGATCATGTCGCGTCCGGCTGTCGCGGCTTTCAGGTCGGTCTTGTCGCTCCACGACCTGTAGTCGTCGAACCCGCCGTGCAGCAGCCAGAGCGTCGGCCAGGTGCGTCCCGCGTCCGGCGCCCATCCGGGCGGCAGCAGCAGCCGCACCGCCCGCCGCCCACCCTCCACATTCGGCGAAACCACGGTCAGATCAAGGGTCCGCGCATCAATCCGTTTGCTGGACGCGACATACACCCCCGAATCCGTGGCTGCTCGCCCCGGGAGGGCGAAGGTGACGGCGAGGAGAAACGTCAGCACGAAGCTGAAGGTGCGCATTATCACGGCACCCTCCGGGGAGGCTATGTCCAGTAATGGACATATGCCCCAGAGCAGGACAAACCACTCCTGGTCAGAGGAGTGACTTGACAGCCTCCTGCGCGGCCAGCCGCATCCGGGCGTGGAGCGCGGCGTTCGCCTCGCGGTCGGTGCGGGCCTCGATGATCCGCAACCCGTCGCCCGCGAGCGCGCGGCTCAGCCCGGACGCCGCGTCCAGGCGCGTGTACGGGATGCCGTGCGCCCCCGCCAGCTGCTCCAGATCGACACCGTGCGGCGTGCCGAAGACCCGCTCGAACGGGCCGCGCAGCGACGCCTGCGGCAGCAGCGAGAAGATCCCGCCGCCGTCGTTGTTGACCACGACCAGCGCCAGATCGGGACGGCGCTCGTGCGGGCCGACGATCAGCCCGTTCTGGTCGTGCAGGAACGCCAGATCGCCGAGCAGCGCGTACGAGCGTCCCGAATGGCCGAGCGCCATGCCCATCGCCGTCGAGACCAGCCCGTCGATCCCGCTGGCGCCGCGGTTGGCGAGGATCCGCAGGCCGCGGCGCGGCCGCATCGTCTGGTCCAGATCGCGAATCGGCATCGACGCCGACGTGAACAGCAGCGACCCGCCGGGGATCGTCGCGACCAGGTCCCGCGCCAGCCGCGGCTCGGTCACCTCGTCCGACTCCTCCAGCACCTCGTCGACCGCCGCCGACGCCGCCTGGTCGGCCGCGCGCCACGACTTCAGCCAGCCGTCGTCCCCGGACACCACCGGGATCTCGACCTCCTGGGCGACCTGGGTCGCCGACCGCACCGGGTCGGGCCAGCGCGCCAGCGACGAGGTCACCACGACGTGCTGGCGGGCCCGGCGCAACATGCCCAGCAGCGGCTTGGACAGCCCCGGCTTGCCGAGCGTCACCACCACCTCGGGCTCGTGCCGCTCCGCGAACTCCTGCACCCCGAGCAGGAAATGGTGCGACGACAGCGCGTGGTCGCCGTACCTGGCGTTGCCGATCGGCTCCGACAGCACCGGCCAGCCCGCCATCGACGCGGCCGCCACATACCGCTTGACGTTCACCGCCCCGTCGCCGACCACCAGCACACCGCGCCGTGTCGGCGGGACGTGCAGCACCGACCCGGTCGACGGGCCCCGCACCTTCGTCCACGCCGACGCCCCGTTGCCCTCCAGCGGCTCACACCACGAGTCGTCGCCGTTGGGGATCAGCGGCTCCCGGAACGCGACGTTCAGATGCACGGGCCCCGGATCGGGCACCAGCGACGCCCCGAACGCCCGGCTCGTCATCGACCGCCAGTACGCCACCATCCCCGGCCGCTCCTCGGGTACCCCGACCTCGGCCACCCACCGCACCGACGACCCGTAGAGCTTCACCTGGTCGATGGTCTGGTTGGCGCCCGTGCCGCGCAGTTCAGGCGGCCGGTCCGCGGTCAGCAGCAGCAGCGGGATCCCCGACTCCGACGCCTCGATCACCGCCGGATGGAAGTTCGCCGCCGCCGTCCCCGAGGTGCAGACCAGCGCCACCGGCCGGCCCGTCCGCTTCGCCAGGCCCAACGCCAGGAACGACGCCGACCGCTCGTCGACCCGGACGTGCAGCCGCAGCCGGTCGGCGCGTTCCGCCTCGTCCAGGGCGAGCGCCATCGGCGCCGACCGGGACCCGGGCGCCAGCACCGCGTCGGTCAGGCCGCACCGCAGCAGCTCGTCCACCAGGACCGTCGCCAGCGCCGTCGCCGGATTCACCGCACTCCCCCTGTTCAGTTCCACGCGTTTCAGACCTACGGTTCACAGCACCGGTTCGGGCTCCGGCAGGCCCCGGTTCAGCCGCCGTCGGCGAGCGCCGCGCGGGCGACCCATCCGGCGGCGTCCACCTCGTACCGCCGCAACGCCGCCTCGTCGACGGCCGGACGGCGCACCGCGATGCACCCGTCCACCACTTCGAGCGGTGCGGCGACCACGTCGCCCTCCATGAGCTGCAACGTCGCCAGCCCGCACGCGTACGGCAGCTCCGGCAGAGCGGCGGCGAGCGCCAACCCGGCCGCCAGCCCGACCGAGGTCTCCACCGCACTCGACACCACCACCGGCAGCCCGATCTCCTCGGCCACCTCCAGCGCCGCCTCGACCCCGCCCAGCGGCTGGAACTCCAGGACCGCGATGTCCGCGGCCTCGGCGTCCCGCACCCGGTAGGGGTCTTCGGCCCGGCGGATCGACTCGTCGGCCGCGACCGGCACCGACACCCGGCGCCGTACCGCGGCCAGCTCCTCCACCGAAGGGCACGGCTGCTCAACGTACTCCAGCGTGAACCGGTCCAGCAGCCCGATCATCCGAATGGCCTGATCGACCGTCCAGCCGCCGTTCACGTCGATCCGCACCCGGCCGCCGGGGCCGAGCGCGTCACGGACCGCCTCGACCCGCGCCAGGTCCTCGGACTCGGCCTGGCCGCGCTCGGCGACCTTCACCTTCGCCGTCCGGCACCCCGACGACGCCAGCACGATCTCCAGCGCCCGTTCGGGGCCCACCGCGGGCACCGTCACGTTCACCGGGATCCGGTCGCGCAGCGGCGCGGG
>NZ_BAAGZI010000487.1:0-3825 GCF_054778695.1 Actinocorallia lasiicapitis | reverse complement strand
GGCGCGGCCCGTCAGCCTCGGGCTCGGGCTGCCGTTCGCGCGGCCGGGACGGACCGTGCTGACCGTCAGCGCCGTCGCGCTCGGCGTCGCCGCCTGCACCTTCGCGACCGGGCTGGAACGCACCCTCAACTCCTACTTCGTGGACGAGGGCCGGATCGGCACCTACCAGGTCGAGGTCTTCGCCGGCCCGCACGGCCCCGCCGACCCGGCGGAGCTGCGCCGAAGGCCGGGCACCGCCGAGGTGGCGACCGGGTTCAACGAACCGGCCTCGCTGCCGGGCCGGACCGGGCCCGTCCAGCTCAAGGCCTATACCGAGGGCACCGCGCCCTACGGCTACCGGATGACCGGCGGACGCTGGTTCGCCGGTCCTGGCGAGGTCGTCGTCAACTCCGGGCTGCTCAGGGAGACCGGCAGACGGGTCGGCGACAGCCTCGCCGTCAGATTCGGCGACCGCACGACCCTGCTGACGATCACCGGGACCGCGATCCTGGACGGCAACGAGGTGCTGCTCACCGATCCGGCGGCCGTCCGCGCCCTCCACCCCGACGCCGACCCGATGTTCGCCGAGATCGCCCTCACCCCCGGCACGTCGGCGACCTCCTACGCCGAAGCGCTGCGCAGGGACGGGATGTACGCGGAGCCGACCGACGAACGCGGGAACAACACCGAGCTGATCGTGGTCCTGACCCTGATCGGGCTGCTGACCCTGGGCGTCGCCGTGGTGGCGGGGCTCGGCGTCTTCAACACGGTCGTCCTCAACACCAGGGACAGGGCCCGTGATTTCGGGGTGCTCAAGTCGCTCGGCGCCACCCCGCGCCAGGTGCTGGCGATGGTGCTGACCTCGATGGGCGTGCTCGGCCTGCTCGGCGGGCTGCTGGGCGTGCCGCTCGGCCTGGTCGCGCACGAGTACGTGATGCCCGCGATGGCCGATCCGGCCGGCATCATCCTGCCGTACGGGTTCGGCGAGATCTATCCGGTGCCGCTGCTCGCGCTGTTCGTCGGCGCGGGTCTGGGGGTCGCGCTGCTCGGCGCGCTGGTGCCCGCCGGCTGGGCCGCGAAGATCAAGACGGCGGCGGCGCTGCGCTCGGAGTGAGGCGGGACGGCGGCGGGCAGGTGCCGGCAGGCTGAGCACGGCGGCGGGCGCCGACCGTGCGTGCAAGCACCTCGCCCGCCGCCGCCAAGCCCGTCCCCCTCCCGCACGGCGGTGGGAGAGGACGGTGTTTCCTCACGACTCAGAGTCTGGCCGCCCGCACGGGCCCGCGGTAGGCGGTTCCGCCTTGGACCTCATAGAACCGATCTATGAGCCGCCTCGCGTCACAGCCCCTTCGTGAGCGACGCGGTCAGCCGGGTGAGCCGCCGCACCGAAGTGCGGTAGGACGCCCCCGCCGGGTTCAGGGTCAGCACCACCACGATCCACCGGTCGCCGCGGCCGACCAGCCCGGTGGTGTGCAGCACCGGCCGGCCGAGCCCCAGATCGGGCGCGACGGCCGGGACGAACGCGACGCCCCTGGTGCCCGCGCCGCACGGGTAGGGCGGCCGGTCGCCGAAGCCCGACCAGCCCTGCTTGACCGCCCACGGCCGCTTGACCGCCGACGGGATGCCGAAGGACTGGTCGAAGCCGTCCGTGCCGCACGGGGCCGACTTGCGGAGATGGCCGAGCACGACCTTCCGCGTGGCGGGCGACGCCTTCTCGGCCAGGTACCGGTAGGTCTTGGCGATGTCGAGGGCGCTGATCGCGGTGTAGCCCCAGAAACCGGGCCGGGCGGCGGGCGGTGGCGCGGTCTGGGTGAGCGGCACCCGCTTGCGCATCCGGGTGATGATCGCGCCCTTGCCGCCCAGGTTCCAGAAGCGGGTGGCGGCCTTGTCGTCGCTGGAGCGGAGCATCAGCCCGAACGCGCGGGCGTCCGCGGGGGCGACCTTGCCGCGACGCCGCTCCAGATAGTCGATCGCGATCAGCAGTTTCACCACCGACGCCGACCGGACCGTGGCCTTCGCCGACCGCTGGGAGACGATCTTCTTGGTGGTCCGGTCGTACACCACCCAGCGGGCCGACACCCCGGCCGCGACCTGCGGCTTGATCGTCGGCGCGGCCTCGGGAGCGGCCGCGGGGGGAGCGGTCCGCGCCGGGCCGGTGGTGGCCGGAGCGGTGGCCGGAGCCGTGGTGACGGCACGGGCGGGCGTGTCCGTCCCGCCGCACGCCACGGCGCCGGCCAGCAGCACGATCAGGGGGAGCACGCGTACGGTCACGTCCGAAAGATTAGTGTGAACCCCATGGAACCGGTGGAAGAGGACTGGACGACCGCGCTGGCGATCGTCGCCCATCCCGACGATCTGGAGTACGGCGCGGCCTGCGCCATCGCCAAATGGACCGCCCAGGGCAAGACCGTCATCGAGGTGCTGGCCACCCGGGGCGAGGCGGGCATCCAGTCGATGCCGCCCGAGGAGGTGGGCCCGCTCAGGTCGCTGGAGCAGATCGAGGCGGCCCGCAGGGTCGGGGTGGACGTCGTGGAGTTCCTCGACCATCCCGACGGGATGCTCGAGTACGGCCTGCCGCTCCGCAAGGACATCGCCCGCGCCATCCGCCGCCACCGGCCCGACGTGGTGATCTCCGGCAACTTCCGGGACTCCTGGCCGGGCGGCGGCGGCTTCAACATGGCCGACCACCGCGCCCTCGGGCTGGCCGTCGCCGACGGCGTCCGCGACGCCGCGAACCCGTGGGTCTTCCGCGAACTGGCCGAACCGGCCTGGCACGGGGTCCGGTTCACGCTGTTCGCGGGGTCGCCGCAGGCCAACTGCTATGTCGACGTCACCGGGTTCCTCGACAGGGGCCTGTCGGCGCTGAGCGCCCACAAGGTCTACTTCGACAACCTCGACGGCCATGACGGCACCGAGCAGATGATCCGCGCCAACGCCCAGCGGACCGGTCAGGCCGTCGGCGTCACCGACGCGGTCGCGTTCGAACGGCTCTGACCGGCCCGTAGGGTCACGCGGCGAGCACGACCCGCTTCAGCGTGGCCCGCTCGACGGCCGTCCAGACGCCCGAGACGACCAGGTAGATCCCGGCGGCCAGCGGGACGAAGGCCGCGAACACCACGGTGCCGAACGGCAGGAGCCGCAGCACCGGCTGCGGGATCTGCCGGGCGCTCAGCCAGGCCAGCGCCGCCAGCACGGCGAACAGCGCCAGGAACAGCGCGGACGGCCCGGACACCAGGCCCGCGGTGCCCAGCACCCCGATCCACGACTGCCCCAGCGGGACGGTCAGGAAGGTGTGGACGAGCAGCGCGTTGGCCTGCCCGGCGATGGCCGTCCGGGTGAACACCTGGTACAGCACCATGAAGAAGGGGGCCTGCGCCAGGGACGGCAGCAGCCCGCCGGTCAGCTTCACCCCTTCCCTGCGGTAGAGCTCCGAGGTCTCCCTGAGCAGCCGCTCCGGGTCCTTCCCGAACTTCTTCCGCAGTTTCTCCACCTGCGGTGCGAGCGCGGCCCTGGCCTTCTCGGCGCGGGCGGTCCGCACCGCGAGGGGCAGCAGCGCCGCCCGGACGGCCAGGGTCAGCACGGCGATCGCCGCGGCGGGCGGAAGCACGGCCCCCAGCAGGGTCAGCAGCCGGTGGGCGTACTCCACGGGCAGCAGGAACAGATCGAACAGCAAGACGGAACCTCCGACGAAGAGAAGAAAAACGATCAGCGAACGCCGATCAGTTCGTCGGAGCCCTGGGCCTGGGCCGGCCCGCGTGGTCGGGATGGTCGCCGGGGACGAAGACCGTCCGGGCGCGCCTGGTGCGCTGCCGCGCCGTGGCGGCGACGGGCCCCGCGAGGGTGAGCCGG
>NZ_BAAGZI010000486.1:0-3825 GCF_054778695.1 Actinocorallia lasiicapitis | reverse complement strand
GGCGGGCGGGGGGCGGGCGGTGCCGATCGCCAGTGTCACCAAGGTGATGACCGCGTATGTCTTTTTGGAGAAGCGGCCGCTGCGGGACGGCCTGGACGGGCCGGAGTTCACGATCTCCGCGGCGGAGGCCGATCAGTATGTGTATCGGCTGGCGCGGCAGGAGTCGCTGATTCCCGTGCACGCGGGGCAGCGGTTCACGCAGCGGCGTGCGCTCGAGGCGATGATGACGGTCTCGGCGAACAACATCGCCCATGAGATCGCCCGGTGGACGTCCGGGGGCGAAGCGGCGTTCGTCCGGGAGATGAACGCGACGGCCCGTCGGCTGGGCCTCCGCGACACTCATTACGCCGATTCCAGCGGTTACGATCCCGGCTCCGTCAGCACGGCCCGCGACCAGGTGATCCTGCTGCGGGCGGCGACCCGGCTGCCCGGATTCCTGTCTGTCGCGTCCCGTAAGTCCGTTGTCGCGCCGGGGACCTCGCAGAGTTTTCCGGCCACCAATCCCGTGTTGGGGCGCAACGGAATTCTCGCCGGGAAGACCGGGTACACGAGCGCCGCGGGCGGCAACTTCGTGTTCGTCGCGCTGCTGCGTCCCCGGGGAGTTCCGACGCTGGTCTACGGCGCCCTCCTCGCGCAGACCGACGCCTCGGCGTCCGCCGCCACCGCGCTGTCCGCGCTTCCCCTGCTGACCGCCGCCCAGAAAGCGATCACCAGCCCCGCCACCACCCGGGAGGCGACCCGGCTGGCCGACCGCCTCCAAGCTCACCCGCTCTGATCCCGCACGCAACGCGCCGGGTGGATAAAACCGTCATGTACGCATGAGGGTTCCCGCGGCGCTGCTGCTGACCATGTTGATCTCCGGTTGTGGAACGGGCGCGGGCGACGTCCGCGCCCCGGCGCCGTCCGAGACCCGCTACACCGCCTCGGGCACCGTCCTCGAGGACCAACAGCATGGACCCCGGTTCTGTTCGGGCATCCTCCAGTCCCTGCCGCCGCAGTGCCAGGGCGGCCTCGATCTGCTGGGCTGGGACTGGAGCAAGGTGGAGCACGAGAACGTCCGTGGCGTCCGGTGGGGCGACTACACCGTCGTCACCCGCTGGGACGGCCGGCGTATGACCCTCGCCGAACCGCCGTCCCCGCCCCGCGAACGGAATTCCGACCAGGAACCGTCCTCCACCACGCCCTGCCCGAAGCCCGAAGGCGGCTGGAAGCCCATCGATCCGGCGAAGACCACCGAGAAGACCCTGAACGCGGCCATGGAGACCGCCCGGACCTCCCGGCATTTCGCCGGAACCTGGGTGGACCAGCTCATTCACCCCATCCGTGAGGGGAACGACCCGCGGCAGCTCGTCCTCAACATCGCCTTCACCGGCGAGCTCGCCGCCAACGAACGCGAGATCCGCGGTGTCTGGGGCGGCGCGCTGTGCGTCTCGTCCGCCCGGCACACCGAGGCCGAACTCGAACTCCTGCACACCAAGGTGGCGAAGGACGTCCCGGACCTCCGGTCCTCCGGCGTCGACACGGTGAAGAACCAGGTCAGCATCGACGTCTGGGTGGCTTCGGACGAGCTCCAGCAGACCCTCGACGCCCGCTACGGCCCGTCCAAGATCCGAGTCTGGGGGATCTTCCAGCCGCTCAGGTGAAGCGCAGGTGGAGGAGGGCGCCGGGGGTGGGGAGGGTGTGGGCGGTCAGGGTGGCGTGGTGGGCGGTGGCGATCTGGCGGGCCATCGCCAGGCCCAGTCCTGAGCCGGGCAGGGAGCGGGCGGACGGGGCCCGGTAGAAGTGGTCGAAGATGTGGGGCAGGTCTTCGGGGGCGATGCCGGGGCCGTGGTCACGGATGGTGAGGTCGGGGCGCGGATCGGCGGTCAGGGTGATCTCGACGGTGCCGTCGGCGGGGCTGAACTTCGCGGCGTTGTCGAGGAGGGTGGAGATCAGCCGGAGGAGGCGGGCGGGGACTCCGTCGACGAGGACGGGGGCGGCGATCTCGGCCGTGAACGTCAGCTCCGGCCAGGTGGTTCTGGCGGTTTCGACGGCGGTTTCGACCACTTCGTCGAGGCGGACCTCCTCGATGAGGGCGGGTGGTTCCTTGCCGCGGGCCAGTTCGATGAGGTCGTTCACGAGCTCCGTCACCGATCCGACCTGCGTGTTGAGGGCTTTGACGGCGCGGGCGCGCTGTTCGGGGGTGGCCCTGTCGCCGAAGGCCAGGATGTCGATGTTGGTCTTGAGCGCGGTGAGCGGGGTGCGGAGTTCGTGGGAGGCGTCGGCGATGAGCTGGCGCTGGGCGGCGAGGGAGCGTTCGAGGACGTCCAGCATGGTGTCGAACGACGCGGCGAGCCGGGCGACCTCGTTGCGGCCCTGGTCGTCGGCGGGGACGGGGAGTTCGGCGCGGCGGCTCGGGTCGCCGGTGGCGGCGATCAGTTCGGCGGTGTCGGTGAGGCGGGTGACGGGCCGCATTCCGGAGCGGGCGACGAGCCATCCGCCGCCGGCCGCGAGCACGATTCCGGCGCCGCCGAGCAGCAGGAGGACGGTCCTGAGCCGTCCGACGGAGTTCTCGTAGGTCTGCGACTGGACGGCGATCTGCACCGCCCCGCCCGGGACGTACCGGGTCAGCATTCGCCCGGCAGCACCATGGATTCGTATGTCACTGAACACATGATCATTCGAACCGTTCGCCACTTTCGCTGATTCCGAGGGAATCGGAAGTCCGGCGGGGCCGAGGCCGCCCGGCGGGGTGCCCTCGGGGATCGTCTGGACGCAGATCGCGGGGCCGCGCAGCGAGCAGGACGGCGTCGACGCCCAGCCCATCGGCGGGTCCTCCGACTCGAGGTCGGCGACGGTGCGCTGGAGCGTCAGATTCACCTGCCAGCTCAGCTCGTGCCGGATCGCGACGTACGTCGCGACCGTCAGCCCCGCGACGATCACGGCCGTCACTGCGGCCATCGCCACCGCCAGCCGCGACCGGATCGGAGCGCCCCGCCACCATCGGACGATCATGAGCCGGCCAGCCGGTACCCCACACCCCTGACGGTGTGGACGAGCCGGGGCTCGCCGCCCGCCTCCAGTTTCCGCCGCAAATACCCGATATAGACCTCGAGGGAGTTGGAGGCGGGCCCGAAGTCGAGTCCCCAGACACGGCTGCCGATCTGGCGGCGCGTCAACGTCATGCCGGGGTGTTCGAGGAGGACTTCCAGGACGGACCATTCGGTGAGCGTGAACTCGATCCGGCGGTCGCCGCGCCAGCCGGTGCGGGTCTCGGCGTCGACGACGAGGTCGGCGAGGCCGCGGGCCGGGCCCGGCTGGGAGCGTCGCAGGAGCGCGCGGACCCGGGCGAGGAGTTCGCCGAGGTCGAACGGTTTGGCGAGATAGTCGTCGGCGCCGGCGTCGAGGCCCTCGATCCGGTCGCCGACCCCGCTGAGCGCCGTCAACACGAGGATCGGGGTCCTGTCGCCGCGCGCCCGCAGGCTCCGGCAGACGGCGAGCCCGTCGACCTTCGGCATCATGACGTCCACGACCAGCACGTCGGGACGCCACTCCGCGACGGCCTTGATCCCCGCCGCCCCGTCACACGCGGTCCTGACCTCATACCCCGCGATCCGCAACCCGTCGGCCAGCGCCTCCCTGACCTCCTCCTGATCATCAACGACCAGAACCCCGAACTCCCCCACAATCCCCCCAAATCTCCCCCGCCACGCTACCCGCCACCCCGCGCCCGAAGCCCGGATCCCCGCGAATGATCATCACCGACGGCTCCGGGTCAGCACACGGCGGCCAGGCACGCTCTTGGCTGCTGTGTCAGCGGAGGGGGGGTGGGGGGCCTGGGGGGCG
>NZ_BAAGZI010000485.1:0-3831 GCF_054778695.1 Actinocorallia lasiicapitis | reverse complement strand
CATGCGCGCCGCCCACGAGCAGAGCCTGGCCGTCGTCGCCCGCGGCAACGGCAGCCGGATCCACTGGGGCGCCGCGCCCCGCGCCTGCGACCTCGTCCTCGACACACGCCGCCTCAGCCGCGTCATCGAGCACGCGGCCGGCGACCTCGTCGTCACGGTCGAGGCCGGTCTGCCGATCGAACGGCTTCAGGCGCTGCTGGCCACGGAGAACCAGCAGCTCGCCCTGGACGTCCCCTACGGGGGCGCCGTCGCGGAGGCCGGTTCGACGGTGGGCGGGGTGATCTCAGCGGGGGTGGCCGGGCCACGGCGGCTCCTGTACGGATCGGTGCGGGACCTGCTGATCGGGGTCACGGCCGTGCGCGCGGACGGGACGATCGTCAAATCCGGCGGGAAGGTCGTGAAGAACGTCGCCGGATACGACCTCGGCAAGCTGTACACGGGCGCGTTCGGCACGCTGGGGCTGATCGTCGCGGCCTCCTTCCGGCTCCATCCGGTACCTGAGCAGAGACGCTATGTGACGGCAGTGACAAAAGAGCCGCTGCGCGACGTGCTGAAGATCCTGCACAGTGCCCTGGTGCCGAGCGCCGTGGAGGTGAAGGGCCCGGACACCGTGGTCGTCCTCCTGGAGGGCAGCGCCGCCGACGCCCGCGCCGGCCAGTCCGTCGCCCTGCTGGGCCGGGGCGCCACGGTCGCCGAGGACGCGCCCGACTGGTGGCTCCGCCAGCCGAAGGGCGAGGTGCTGCTCGAGGTGCTGGCCAAGCCGACCGAGCTGCCCGCGGTGCTGGAGCTGGCCGGTTCCCGGGTGCGGGGGTCGGCGGGCAACGGCGTCTGGCAGATCGGGACGTTCGCCGCGTCCGCCCCCGAGCTGGTCGGGCGGCTGCGCGAACGCTGGCCGACGATCGTCCGATACGCGCCTGCGCACGTCCGTGCGGAGCTCGATCTGTGGGGTCCCTCGCCCGCGCTCCCCCTGATGCGCAGGGTCAAGGACCAGTTCGACCCGGCCCACCGGCTGTCGCCGGGCCGCTTCATCGGAGGGATCTGACCGTGAGCGACGAGCACGACAAGCTGCTCGGGGACTGCGTCCACTGCGGTTTCTGCCTGCCGACCTGCCCCACCTATGTCCTGTGGGGCGAGGAGATGGACTCCCCCCGCGGCCGGATCCATCTGATGCAGCAGCACGCCGACGGCGCGCCGCTGACACCGGAGATGGCCGGCCATTTCGACGCCTGCCTCGGCTGCCTGGCCTGTGTGACCTCCTGTCCGTCGGGGGTGCAGTACGACAAGCTGATCGAGCACACCAGGGTCCAGGTCGAGGCGGCGCGCACGCCGAAGGAGAAGGCGCTCCGTGAGGCGATCTTCGCGGTGTTCCCTTATCCGAAGCGGCTGCGCGCGCTGAGGGCTCCGCTCAGGGCCTACCAGTTGACGGGCTTGTCCAAGTTCGTCCGCCCGGCTCTGGAGCGCCTGAATCCCGTTCTGGCCGCCATGGAGCGGCTCGCTCCGCCGCTGGGCCGCGCCTACCGGCTACCGCAGAAGATCAGCGCGCGCGGTGAGCGCCGGGCGACCGTCGGGATGCTGACGGGCTGTGTGCAGCGCGAGTTCTTCCCGCAGGTCAACTCGGCGACCGCCCGGGTACTGGCCCTGGAGGGCTGCGACGTCATCGTGCCGCGCGCCCAGGGCTGCTGCGGCGCGCTGTCGGCCCACTCGGGCCGCCGCGCCGAGGCCAGGGAGTTCGCCCAGAAAACGATCATCGCGTTCGAGGGCGTCGACGTGATCGTGGTGAACTCGGCCGGCTGCGGCTCGGCGATGAAGGAGTACGCCGAGCTGTTCGCCGACGATCCGGAGTGGGCGGGCCGCGCCGAAGCGCTGACGGCCAAGACCCGCGACTTCACCGAGTTCCTGATCGAGCTGGGCCCGCGCGCCGTCCGCCACCCCCTGGACGTGACCGTCGCCTACCACGACGCCTGCCATCTCGGCCACGCCCAGGGCATCCGGAACCAGCCCCGTGAGCTGCTGCGCGGCATCCCGGGACTGGAGCTCAGGGAGATCGCCGACCCGGACGTCTGCTGTGGTTCGGCGGGCATCTACAACCTGGTCGAGCCCGAGGCCGCCGCCGAACTCGGCGATCTGAAAGCGGGGAATGTCCGGAAGACGGGGGCGTCCTGGCTGGTCGCCGCCAACCCCGGCTGCACCCTCCAGATCGCGACGGCGCTGCGCCGCGCCGGTGAGGAGATCAACATCGCGCATCCCGCGCAGCTCCTCGACGCCTCGCTCCGCGGGCTTCCGTTGCGACCATGAACCCCCGGTCATTTGGACGGGACCAAACGTACGTTAAGCTGCGCCAACGCAAAAATCTCCCCATACCCCACGGGATGTCCCCCATATGTCTGGAACTCGCCGCGCCTCCGGTAACCGTCGCAAGCCCAAGAACTCCAACGGCCGTATCGTCTTCGCGGCCGTCGCGACCGGTGTCCTCGCCGTGGGCGTCGCCGCCGGAGCCGTCGTCGTCCTGAACAGCGGCGGGGAGAAGCCCGCCTCGGCCAGTTCCCCCGTCGCCACCAGCGAAGAGGCTGGCGCCATCCCGACGCCGAAGACCGGTCCCGCCGTCACCGTGACCACCCCCGACGGCTACCGCTACAAGATCGCCGCCGCGGGCGCCTCCCGCAGGCCGTCCGGCGAGGCCTACATCGACTACACGATGGTCAACCTGGGCGCCGAGCGGGCTCCGCTGGAGTCCCCCGGCACCCTGTACATCGCCAAGGCCAAGGCGGGCGACACCCTCAAGACCTGCCCGAACCAGGGCCAGACCGAGGGCGCCTACTGCACGCCGACCACCCAGAGCGAGGTCTGGGGCTACCTCGGCACGTCCCGCCAGCCGGAGATCGACGGCGAGGACCAGTGGATGCCGCCGGGCGCCGGCTACCTGGTCCGCGTCTCGACGGTCGAGAAGTCCGGCGAGCTGACCTCCGCCGACCTCGCCCTGTTCATCACCGCGATCCGTTTCGCCAAGGGCAAGACCATCCCGGTCCCGCTGCCGCAGGGCTAGCTCACGGGCCGTCGGTGCGGAAGCCGATGGAGGTGTAGTCCTGGTCGCGGAGGCCGGGCGCGCCGAGGTTGACCAGCCCGCGCCGGACGGCCACGAGCTGGGGCCGCTGGTAGAGCGGCAGGACGGCGGCCTGCTTCCAGATCAGTTCGTCGGCCTGGTCGGCGAGCCTGATCGCCCGCTCCGGGTCCAGCTCACGGGACGCGGCGTCGAGCAGCCGGTCGATCCGCGCGCTGCCCGCACGGGCGAAGTTCTGCCGCAGCTCGCCCCCGGACGGCCGGACGAACACCGAGCGCATCCCCGACACCGGATGAGCGGTCCCCAGCCACGCGAACGCGGCGACGTCGAAGTCGCCCGGCACCACGTACCGGCCGATCAGTTCGCTCTGCGGGACGGTCACCTGCTCGACCGTGATCCCGGTCTTCGCGAGCATCGCCCGGACGAGCTGCGCCTCGTCGGCGGAGGCGGGCACTCCCGCGGGGACGAGATGCCGCAGCCGCAGCACCTTCCCGTCCTTGACGCGCCGGCCGCCTTCCAGCCGCCACCCGGCGGCGTCCAGGAGCCGTCCGGCGGCGATCGGGTCGGTGCGTCCCAGCCGTCCGCCTGTGTCGCGGTAGCCGCGCTGGCCGCGCATGAAGAAGTGGTTGTCGAGGGTGCGGGCGGGCCAGCCGACCTGGCCGAGCGCCGACTCGGCGAGCACACCGCGGTCGATCGACAGGAACACCGCGCGCCGCACCCGGACGTCGCGGAGCGGTCCGGACGCCGCGTTCAGCGTGATCTGCCGCCAGTCG
>NZ_BAAGZI010000484.1:0-3837 GCF_054778695.1 Actinocorallia lasiicapitis | reverse complement strand
GGCGCGGCCGCGTTCCTGCCGGGCCAGCCGCGCGGCGCGGGCCTCGGCCTCCTTCGCCGCCTGCGCCTGCCGCACGGCTCTGCGTTTCTGCCGTTCTTTGCTCACGCCCGCAAGTATCCACCGGCGATCAGAGCGCCACGAACGACAGCCCCCGCGACTTGAGCTCCGGCAGGACGGTCCGCAGCGCCGCGACGGTCTGGGTGCGGTCGCCGCCGCCGTCATGGATCAGCAGGATGTCGCCCGGATGGGCGGCCAGCAGGGTCCGGGTGATCGACGTGGTGCCGGGACGTGCCCAGTCCCGCGGATCGACCGCCCAGTCGACGCAGAACATCCCGTGCTCGGCCGCGATGTCGATGATCTGCTGCGACCACGCGCCGCCGGGGGCGCGGAACGAGCGGGGCGCGAGCCCCGAGATCTGCGCGACCCGGTCGTGCCCGCCCACGATCTCCTCAGTGATCTTCGCGGCGGACAGCCGGGGCAGGTTCAGCGGGTGGGTGACGGTGTGGTCGGCGACCTGATGACCGGCGTCGACGATCCGCTGCACCAGCTTCGGCTGCTCGGAGACCTGCTCACCGATCATGTTGAAGGTGGCGACCACCCCGAACTCGGCCAGGACGTCGAGGATCTGCGGCGTGTACGTCGGGTGCGGGCCGTCGTCGATGGTGAGGGCGACGGCGTTCGGCGGGGCGGGCGGGGCGAGGTCGCGCAGCGTCTTGACCGCGGCCGTCTTGTTCGGCGCGGTGATGTCCTTCGCGTAGGCCGGATTGGGCCGTTCGGTCGCGGTCGGGGTCACGGCCGCGTTCGCGGGCAGATGGCCCGCCCGGTGCCACAGCTCCGGTCCGACGCCGACGGCCAGCCCGCCCACCCCCGCGGCCAGCATCGCCAGCACCTGCCTGCGTTCCATCCCCGGCTACCTCCCCGTCACTGCTTACGCTGGTGAGATGCCGTCCGGCGGGCAATGGTTCAGCAACGGTTCAGGTGGAGAGCAGAGCCTCGATCTCCGCGGCGACGGCCCGGACGGGACGGCCGTCGTTGGCGACCACGGCCTCCTCGACCCCGGCCGTCTCGACCGCTTTCTGGAACGCGGCGGCCTCGGCGAGATGCCCGTCGAGGATCGCCCCGCCGTCCCGGCCGCGCAGCCGCGCCGCGACGGTCGCCGCGCAGGCCGAAAGCCGGATCACCCGGACCGTCCAGCCGGGCAGCGCGTCGGTGACGGCCGTCAGATGGGCCGGTTCGAGCAGCGCGCGGGCCAGCACCAGTTCGGTGACGCCCGCCGCCGTGTAGTTCGCCGCCACCGCCCGCAGATTCGCGGTCAGCAGCCCGTGCACGTCACCGGCCGAAGTCCAGCAGAGCCAGTCGAGATCGATCACCGCGACCCGGCGGCCCCGCTCCTGCAGCAGCTCGCCGAGGTCGGCGGCGACCGTGGTCTTCCCGGTGGCCAGGCCGCCGGTCAGCAGCACCGCCCGCACTACAGCGTGCCGAGCCAGTTGGTGAGGAGCTGCGCGCCCGCGTCACCCGACTTCTCGGGGTGGAACTGCGCGGCCGACAGCGGCCCGTTCTCGACGGCCGCGACGAACGGCCCGCCGTGCTCGGTCCAGGTGACGAGCGGCTGCTTGAACGGACCCGTCGCCTCCAGCTCCCAGTGCCGCACCCCGTAGGAGTGCACGAAGTAGAACCGGGCGTCCCGGTCGATCCCGGCGAAGAGCACCGAATCGGCGGGCGCGTCGACCGTGTTCCACCCCATGTGCGGCAGGACCGGCGCGTTCAGCCGCTCGACCGTCCCCGGCCACTCGTCGCAGCCGTCGGTCGTGATCCCGTGCTCGACCCCCTTCGCGAACAGGATCTGCATCCCCACGCAAATGCCCAGCACCGGCCGCGCCCCGGCCAGCCGGCGGCCGATCAGCCGGTCGCCCTTGACCGCGCGCAACCCCTCCATACAGGCCGCGAACGCGCCGACGCCCGGCACGACCAGGCCGTCGGCGTTGAGCGCGGTCTCGAAGTCGGACGTCACCGTGACGTCCGCGCCGACCCGGGCCACGGCCCGCTCCACGGACCGCAGATTGCCCGACCCGTAGTCGAGCACCACGACGTTCTTCATTCCGCTACCTCCAGAGGACGGCCGCGACGGCCGTGAGGACGGCGAGCAGCCCGAGCACGATCGCGCCGCTCCTGATGCCCTGCCTGACGAAGCTGTACACCCCGGCTGCGAAGAACCCCGCCAGCGCGAACAGCAGCAGTGTCACAGGACCGACTCCGTCGGCCCCGTGACAAGAGTGCTGTGCCTATCGGCTCGCTCGCTTCGCTCGCTCACAACGCGCCCTTGGTGGAGGGGATCCCGTGGACGCGCGGGTCGAGCTCGGACGCGTAGCGCAGCGCCCGGGCGAGCGCCTTGAACTGCGCTTCGACGATGTGGTGGGCGTTGCGCCCGTACGGCACGTGGATGTGCAGGCAGATCGAGGCGCTCGCGACGAACGACTCGAAAATGTGCCGGGTCATCGTGGTGTCGTACTCGGGGCCGATCATCGGGGCCATGCCCGCGGGCTCGGTGTGCACCAGGTAGGGACGGCCGGACAGGTCGACCGTCACCTGGGCGAGCGCCTCGTCCAGCGGGATCGACGCGTCGGCGAACCGCCGGATCCCGACCTTGTCGCCGAGCGCCTGCTTGAACGCGGCGCCCAGCGCGATCGCGGTGTCCTCGATCGTGTGGTGGCTGTCGATGTGCAGATCGCCCGCGGTCTTGACGGTCAGGTCGAACGAGCCGTGCTTGCCGAGCTGGGCCAGCATGTGGTCGTAGAACCCGACGCCCGTGGCGACGTCCACGACACCGGTGCCGTCGAGGTCGATCTCGACGAGGACCTGCGTCTCCTTGGTCCCCCGCTCGACACGGCCGATACGACTCACAACGACTCCTTCAGAACGGTACGGAAAGCGGCCATCTCGTCGGGGGTGCCGACCGAGACCCGCAGCCACTGGGGCGGGCCGACGGCCCGGATGAGGACACCGCGGTCGAGCATCCGCTGCCAGAGCGCGTCGCGGTCGTCGAAGGTGCCGAACAGGATGAAGTTGGCGTCGGAGTCGGCGACCCGCAGTCCCTCGGCGCGCAGCCACTGGACGGTCTCGTCGCGGGTCCGGCGCAGCTCGTGCACGTAGCCGAGGAGCTCGTCGCGGAAGGTCAGGGCGGTCTCGGCGACGGCCTGCGTCACCGACGACAGGTGGTAGGGCAGCCGGACCAGCAGCAGCGCGTCCAGGACGGCCGGATCGGCGGCCAGATAGCCGAGGCGCGCCCCGGCCAGGGCGAACGCCTTCGACATGGTCCGGGTGACGATCAGCCGCGGGTTGCCGGGCAGCAGCTCCAGCGCCGACGGGGTGCCGGAGCGGCGGAACTCGCCGTACGCCTCGTCGACGACGACCATGCCGGGCGCGACGCTCAGCACCGCCTTGATCGCCTCATGGTCGAGGGCGGTGCCCGTCGGGTTGTTCGGCGAGGTCAGGAACACCACGTCGGGCTGGTGCTCGGCGATGGCGGCGAGGGCCCGTTCGGCCTCCAGGCCGAAGTCCTCGTCCCGGAACGCGTCGATCCACCGGGTGTTGGCGACCTTGGAGATGGTCGGGTGCATCGCGTACGACGGTTCGAAGCCGAGCGCGGTGCGTCCGGGGCCGCCGAACGCCTGCAGGATCTGCAGGATGATCTCGTTGGAGCCGTTGGCGGCCCACACCTGCGCGGCGGTCAGGCGCACGCCCGCCTCGGCGTTGAGGTAGGCGGCGAGCCCGGTGCGCAGGGCGACGGCGTCGCGGTCGGGGTAGCGGTTGAGGCTCCCGGCCGTCGCGGCGACGGCC
>NZ_BAAGZI010000483.1:0-3878 GCF_054778695.1 Actinocorallia lasiicapitis | reverse complement strand
CGGGCGCGGGCTGCGCGCGACCCTCGCCCAGAAGCCCGGCGACGGGCCGACGGCGCAGGAGCGCGCCGGGAACTGGTTCCGGATGCGCTTCCACGGCGAGGGCGGCGGCGAGCACGTGCTCACCGAGGTCGCGGGCGGCGACCCCGGCTACAGC
The DNA here is from genome assembly GCF_054778695.1 of Actinocorallia lasiicapitis. Lineage (NCBI taxonomy): Bacteria > Bacillati > Actinomycetota > Actinomycetes > Streptosporangiales > Thermomonosporaceae > Actinocorallia > Actinocorallia lasiicapitis. Next base: position 3,724 of record NZ_BAAGZI010000483.1, on the reverse strand, counting down.
GAGACCGCCAAGATGCTCGCCGAGAGCGCGCTCTGCCTCGTCCAGGACGCCCTGCCGGCGACCGCGGGCCAGGTCACCACCGCTCAGGCGATGGGCGACGCCCTGATCGAGCGCCTGCACCGCAACGGCATCGCCTTCACTCTGCTCTGAGCCGTGTCCCCTCCGTGGCGGCCGGGCAGGTCGGCGACGGAGCGTGACATTGACGCCGCAACAAGCGAACGCCTGAAACATTCGGTCGTCTCATGTCATCCTGTGCCCTGTCGTGATCAAGCAGTCACCTTAGGTCACAGGGTGGGGAATGCTTCTCTTTCGCAGCAAGAAGGGCGTCCGAGTCGACGAGGACAGCGCCCTGGAGTTCATCGACGAGTACTACCAGGAGCAGGGGCTGGGGGCGCCGGGGGGACGGCTCCGCGAGGTCAGGGAGGAGATCAGGAAGACCGGGACCTACCGGCACACCGGCGAGGAACTGGAGTACGGGGCGCGCGTCGCCTGGCGCAACAGCAGCCGCTGCATCGGCCGGCTGTACTGGCGCTCGATGCGGGTGCGCGACCGCCGCGAGGTCGCCACGGCCGCCGGTGTCGCCGCGGAGTCGATCGCCCATCTGCGCGCCGCCACCAACGGCGGCCGGATCCGGCCGCACATCACCGTGTTCGCGCCCGACAGCCCCGAAGCGCCCGCACCGCGCATCTGGAACGACCAGCTCATCCGCTACGCCGGGCACACCATCGGTGATGGCGAGATCATGGGCGACCCGGCGAACGCGGCGCTGACCGACGTCGCCCGCTCCCTCGGCTGGCGCGGCGGGACCGGCGGCCCGTTCGACGTCCTGCCGCTGGTGATCGAGGCGGGCCATGAGCCGCCCGAACTGTTCGAACTGCCCCGCAGCGCCGTCCGCGAAGTGCTGCTGCGCCATCCGGAACATCGCTGGTTCGCCGAGCTGGGGCTGCGCTGGCACGCCGTCCCCGCGGTCTCCGACATGATCCTGGAGATCGGCGGGATCTCCTATCCGGCGGCGCCGTTCAACGGCTGGTACATGGGCACCGAGATCGGCGCCCGCAACCTCGCCGACGACACCCGGTACGCGCTGCTGCCGATCCTCGCGGGCCTGCTCGGCCTCGACACCTCCCACGACGCCAGCCTCTGGCGCGACCGGGCGCTCGTCGAACTCAACCGGGCGGTGCTGCACTCCTTCGGCGAGGACGGAGTCACCATCAGCGACCACCACACCGAGTCCCGCCGGTTCCTGGCCCATCTGGAGAAGGAGGAACGCGCCGGGCGGGTCTGCCCCGCCGACTGGTCGTGGATCGTCCCGCCGATGTCGTCGTCGGCGACCCCGGTCTTCCACCGCTACTACGAGAACCCGGAGCTGCGGCCGAACTTCGTCCGCGGACCCCGCCCGTACGGGTGATTGACAGACCGGCCCATGATCCGCGACCGTGGGCGGCACCTGAAGGAGGTGCCCCATGCGGCGGCGTGTGATCTTTGCGGGTGTCGCGGCGGCTGCTGTCGCCGGCGGAGCGTTCTTCGCCATCCAGGCGGCGAGCGGCTCCGAGCCCGACGGCGGACCGTCCGACCAGCTCAACGTGAAGCAGCTCGAGGACGGTCCCGCCCGGGTGGGTGAGCAGACGGTCAAGCCCACCCCCCGGGAGATGCCCAAGAAGGATTTCTAGAACGGGACCCCGACGCCGTCCATGTTCCGGACGTCGGTCTTCTCCTTGCGGACGGCCAGGAACATGCGGTGGGTGGCCGCTCCGAAGACCGGCGCGTAGAGGTAGCCGTCGTCGCGCTTCAGCCGGAAGCTCAGTACGCTGATGACACGGCCGTAACCGGAGCTCGCGAACTTCGCGATCAGGGGGCCGCCGCTCGCGCCGTGCGACAGGTCGCAGCGGAGCCCGAACTCCTTGTTGGCGCCGAACGTCCTGCGCTTGAAGTCGCCCTTGCACATGCGGAGCTTGTCGCCGCGGTCGGGGTACTCGGTGTCGTTCGGGGCGTGCGACCCGGCGTAGCCGTACGCGCGCACCCATAGCCGCTTGCCCTTGACCTTGGTGAGCAGGCTCTGGCCGCCGGTGAACTTCTGGATCGGTCCGTTGCTGTGCCGGGCCATCGCGATCATCGCGTAGTCGGACTGCGGCTCGGCGCGGACGCTCCAGCTGTTGTAGGTGAACACCCACTGGCCGCTCCAGACGCCCTTGCGGGCGTTGCCGTCGGAGTAGTCGGGGAAGAACGTGATGGTCCGGCTCTCGAACCCTTCGTCGGGGTCTGTGACGCAGTGACCGGCCGTCAGCATGACGGACTGGTTGCCCTTCCCCTTCTTCGGGAACGCCGAGTTGATGACGGTTCCGGTGCACGTGTAGACGCCGCCGTCGTTGCCCTCGATGTAGAGCCGGCCGATCATCTTCGCCGGGGCCTTGCCGTGGCCGGTGGCGACCGTCGCCTTGGTGATCGGCGGTACCGGCTTGCGCGCCTGCGGTCCGTAGGCGCGCGCGGGCATGTCGCGGGGGTGTGCCTCCGCCTGGCGCATCCGCGCCGCCGTCCAGAATCCGTCGGCGGGTTTCGCGAGGGCGGTCTTGCCGATGGCGTCCTTGCCTTCCTGGGCCGCGTGGGCCGGTGCGAGGGTGGCCAGGGCCAGCGAACCGGCGGCGAGGGGCAGGATCGACAGCCGGACTGCGCTACGCAATGTTCCTCCGAAGAATGGGGGGTTGGGCCGGAGCTGTACCGAAGGTTCACGATTAGTCGGGGAAGGTCAAGGGAACCTGCCGTTACGGTCTGAAGAAGATCGTTGACTTGGGCGTGTGGCTTCCGTCACCGTGGATTCCGGCTTTGCACGGAGCCCTGGAAGGAGTCGGAAATGACGGGTCGGAAGATCGTTGCGGGGGTGGCCGCCGTGGCGGCCGTCACGGGACTGGCGGTGGGTCTGGCGGGAGTGAGCACGGCTCATGGTGATGCGTCCCGATGGTCCGATGAGGACGCGTTCGGGGAAGTTCCTGAGACGGCCTGACCGGATCGGGCCAACCTGCGGAGAGACGCGTCACAACGCCCGCTCAGGGCCGCGTCGGCACCTTGCCGCTGTGTGAAACTGTTCGCTTGCCGGGCTGCCCCCCGCCGCAGGAGGACAGATGTATCCGATCGTCCGCCAGGTGCCGCTCTCCCCGCGCGGCCCGCTGGCACGCCGCCGCCCCCATCCGGATCTGCCGGAGCCGGGACCGCAGGAGGCGCTCGTCTACCGTGTCGGTGGCCGGCTGGTCACCGAGACGGGCCGGGCCAAAGGGGACGATCTACGCAAGGCGCGCTCCGTCGTCGTGGTCGACGTGCGGCGCGACGTCGCCGTCACGGTGCGGACGGTGCTGCCGGGCGCGCGGGCCTCGGAGTTCGCGGTGCTCGTCACCTTCGCGTGCACGGTGATCGATCCGGTGGCCGTCGCCAGGACGGGCCACCGGGACGTCGAGGCGCAGCTCCTCGCCTACCTGGACGGGCATCCGCGCCTGTACGAGCTGGCGCTGGGGCATGAGCCGGGCGCGGTGGAGGAGGTGCGGCGGGACGTCGCCGCGGAGCTCGCGGCGGTGACGACCGTCCGGCCGCCGGCGCTGCCCGGGCTGGTCGTGGCGTTCGTCCGGGCCGAGGTGCCGACCCCCGCCGAGCTCGCCGACTTCCATCGCAGGCGGCGCGCCCAGGCCGACGACCACGCCCTGGCGATCGAGCGTGAGGCGCAGCGGCAGCGGCGGGT
>NZ_BAAGZI010000482.1:0-3893 GCF_054778695.1 Actinocorallia lasiicapitis | reverse complement strand
GGACGCACGGCCAACGGCCTGGTCAAGCGGTCCACCCGCGGCGGGGGCGGCGAGCACCGGGCCCGCAAACCCGACCGCAGGCCACGCCCCGCGCCCGCGAAGCCGGAACCACCCGTCGCCGAGCGCACCCCCGCCGAGGTGTCGACGATGCTCACCGCGTTCCGGTCGGGCTTCCAGCGCGCGGCGTCCGACCAGCCCGAGACCCAGACGGACGGAGAAAGCTGATGGCCCACCCCGCTTCGGAGGTGCAGAGCTTCAACTGGTTGCTGGAGAACTTCGTGCGGGCGACGGACGGGGTCACCGACGTCGTCGCCGTCTCCTCCGACGGCCTGCTCATGGCCCTGTCCGAAGGGCTCGACCGCAAGGGCGCCGAACGGCTCGCCGCGATCGTGTCCGGGATGACCAGCCTGGCCAGGAGCGCGTCACGCCAGTACGGGTTCGAGGGGCTGCGTCTGGTGATGGTCGAGATGCAGCGGGGCTTCCTGCTGGTGTCGGCGATCTCCGACGGCTCCTGCCTGGGCGTCGTCGCGACCTCCCAGTGCGATCTCGGCCTCGTCGGCCACGAGATCGCGCTGCTCTGCGACCGGTTCGGCGGGCTGCTGACGCCGCAGATGGTCGCCCAGTTGAAGAGCGAGGTGCTCCAGTGAGAAGCGACGAGCCCGGGCCCAGGCTGCCCGACCCGCGGATGGTGCAGGTCAGGCAGGAGCCGCCGCGCGTCCCGTTCAGCCCGCCGTCGCCGCGGGAACCGGTCGTGGTGGAGGAGCCGGAGGGCTCGATCGTCCGGCCGTTCGTGCTGACGGGCGGGCGCACCAGGCCCGTCGACGAGCGGCTCCGGGTGGAGACCCTGATCAGCGCCCCGCCGTCCGCACTGTCCGCGCCGCTGGCGTTCGAGCGGCGCCGGATCGTCCAGCTCTGCCAGCATCCCGTCTCGGTCGCCGAGATCGCCGGGCATATGGGGCTGCCGGTCGGGGTGGCGCGGGTGCTCGTCGCCGATCTGATGGCCGAACGCCTCGTCACCGTCCACGACCATCTCGGCCTGGACGACCTCCGCTTCCGTTCCGTGCTCGAGAGGATCCGTGAAGGTGTCCGTGCCCTCTGACCAGACCGCCGACGGCGACCTCATCTCAGCCAAGATCATTGTCTCGGGTGGGTTCGGCGTCGGCAAGACGACCTTCGTCGGGGCGCTCTCGGAGATCGAACCGCTGACCACCGAGGCCGCGATGACCGACGCGTCGTTCGGCGTCGACGACTCCCTGGGCATCGAAGGGAAGACCACGACGACCGTCGCGTTCGACTTCGGCCGGATCACCCTCGACCAGTCGCTGGTGCTCTACCTGTTCGGGACGCCCGGGCAGGAGCGGTTCGCGTTCCTCTGGGACGACCTGATCGAGGGCGCGATCGGCGCGATCATCCTGGTCGACACCCGCCGGATCGACCAGGCCTACCCGTGTCTGGACTTCTTCGAGGAGACCGGGATCCCGTTCGCGGTGGCCGTCAACCAGTTCCCCGACTCCCGGCATTACGACCTGGCCGAGGTCAGGGAGGCGCTGGGCGTCCCGTTCTCGGTGCCGTTGATCCGCTGCGACGCCCGCGAACGCGCCTCGGTGAAGGAAGTGGTGATCGCGCTGCTCGACAGCGCACTCGTCGCGTTTGCGTGAGCACTCACATCGAGTTCAAACGTGAGTGAGCCGAACTCCACCCCGGCCGTACCGGTCGGCAACGCGCCGGAAATAAGCCCGCCCTAGCTTCGCGGTCATGCCAGCCGAACCCAGGGAGAAGCGATGAGCGGCCGCCGCAGGGCGGTCCCGCCCCTTCCCGATGCGCCAGCCCCGACCGTGCGCGCTCCGCGACTGGAGCGCTCCAAGCCGCGCCGTCGCTGGGGAGTGCGCACGATCCGAGCGAGGATCGGCCTGATCCTCACGGTCCCAGCGGTCCTGCTGATCACGATCGCGGTGCTGGGCACCGTGAACCAGGTGAAGGTCTCCGGCGAGGCCGACGCGACGGCCGAGAACGTCGAACTGGTGCTGTCCGTCCAGGAGCTGATCCACTCGCTCCAGCGGGAACGCGGTCTGACCAGCGGCCTTCTCGGTGGCGAGACCGCCTACCAGCAGCCGGTGGAGCAGCAGCGCAAGAAGTCCGACGCCGCCCGTCTGGCATTGGACAAGCTGCTGGGCGCGGGCGGCTCCGCCGCGCACGAGGCCGTCAGCACGGCCCTGGACAAGCTGACCACGCTGGGCGACGTCCGCGGTTCCGCGGACGCCCGGCAGATCACCCGGCCGCGGCTCCTCGACTTCTACACCACGGGCATCACGGCGCTCGCCGACGCGGCCGCCTCCTCCGACGTCGGCCAGAACGACAAGGTCCTCCGCCGCGGTCTCGCCTCGCTGCACACGATCGGCCGCGCCAAGGAGAGCACCGCGCTCGAACGCGGCCACCTCAACGGCGTGTTCGCCCTCGGCCAGTTCACCCAGGACGACTACATCCGGTTCACCGAGACCCGTGCCAAGAAGGTCGAGGCGCTCAACAGCTTCCCGGCCGTCGCCACCCAGGAGCGCTCCGCCCAGCTCGAGGCCGTGCTGCGGACCCCGCAGGCGACGCTCGCGGCCTCGTTCGAGCAGCGCGCGCTGCTCGGCGCGAACGGCCAGAAGCTGAGGCTCAACCCGGCGAAGTGGTGGTCGGCGATGACCCAGGTCGTCGACGACGAGCGGGCCCTCCAGATCGCGGTCGGTGAGGACGTCAGGGCCCGCTCCCAGGAGATCAAGGCCAGCGCCAGGCAGTGGCTGTTCGTCTACGGCGGCGTTGCGGGGGCCACGATCCTGCTCGCGCTCGGCCTGTGGGCCTACACCTTCCGGTCGATCATGCGGCCGATCCAGATCCTCACCGCCGAGGCCCACGACGCCGCGGAGAGCAGGCTGCCGCGCGCGGTCGACCTGATCCAGGGGGCGGCCGATCCGAGCAGCGTGGTGCTGGAGCAGGGGACGTCCACGCTCGCCCGCCGCGACGACGAGTTCGCCGAGGTCGCGCGGGCACTGGACAACCTGCAGTCCACCGCCGTCCGGCTCGCCGTGCAGCAGGCCGTCATGCGCAGGAACACCGCGGAGTCGCTCGCCAACCTGGGCCGCCGCAACCAGAACCTGGTCCGCAGGCAGCTCGGCTTTATCTCGGCGCTGGAGAAGGAGGAGGCCGACCCCAACCAGCTCGCCAACCTGTTCGAGCTCGACCATCTCGCCACCCGGATGCGGCGCAACGCCGAGTCGCTGCTGGTGCTGGTGGGGGAGCACAGCCCCCGCAAATGGTCCGGATCGATCTCCGTCGGCGACATCCTGCGGTCGGCGCTGGCCGAGGTCGAGGACTACCGGCGGGTCATCCTGCGGCGCGTCGACGACGGCCAGCTCCGCGGCGCCGTCGCCGCCGAAGTGTCGCACCTGCTGGCCGAGCTGGTGGAGAACGCGCTGTCGTTCTCGCCGCCCGACCAGGAGGTCGAGGTCTCGGCGCGGGCGACCGCCAACGAGTACCACATCGCGATCGTCGACTCCGGGCTCGGGATGTCGGCCGAGGCGCTGGCCGAGGCGAACGTCAAGCTCAGGGGCGAGCAGTCGTTCCTGGTCCAGCCGACCCGCGACCTCGGCCACTTCGTGGTCGGCCAGCTCGCCGTCCGGCTAGGGGTGCGGGTGTGGCTGCACGAGTCGCCGCTCAACGGGGTCACCGCCAGGGTCGTGCTGCCCGCCTCGGTGCTGATGACGTCCGAGGTCAGACGGCCGGAGCCGCCCCAGCCCGTCGCGGTCGGCTCGCGCCCGGGCCCCGCCGCCTACGGGACGCAGCCCACCGGGGCGTTCCCCGTGTACGACGCGCCGCCCGTCAACGGCTCCGTCGCCACGCTGCCGCCCGAGCAG
>NZ_BAAGZI010000481.1:0-3974 GCF_054778695.1 Actinocorallia lasiicapitis | reverse complement strand
GGGCGGGGCCCGCACGGCCGCGCTGGAGCTGGCCGCGACGATCGCCGCGAACTCCCCCGTCGGCACCAGGGCCGCCAAACGCGCCCTGCGGCTGGGCGCGGGAGTCGATCTCCCGGCGGGCCTGGAGATCGAGGACAACGCGTGGCGGACGGCCGCGCTCTCCGCCGACCGGCGCGAAGGCATCGCCGCCTTCAACGACAAACGCCGCCCCAACTGGCCTGGAGTCTGAACCGATGCACGAAGGCGCGCTGCTGTGGGAACCGACGCATCCGGAGGACGCGCACGTCAGCGCGTTCATGCGGGCCCTGCCGTCACCGCCCGCGACCTATGACGAGCTGTGGCGCTGGTCCGTCACCGATCTCGACGGCTTCTGGGAGACGGTCTGGCGCCATTTCGACGTGGTCGGCGACCGCGGCGACGGGCCCGTCCGCGAGGGCGGGCCGATGCCCGTGGACGGGCTGCGCTGGTTCCCCGGCGCACGGCTGAACTACGCCGAGAACGTGCTGCGCTTCGCGGCGTCACGACCGGACGGCACGGCCGTGGTGTACCGGACCGAGGAGGGGCCCGACCAGGTGCTGACCTGGGCGGAGCTGGAAGAGCAGGTGGCGCGGGCGCGGGCCGGGCTGGTCGCGCTGGGCGTCGGGGCGGGCGACCGGGTCGTCGGGTACGTCCCGAACCGGCCGGAGGCACTGATCGTCATGCTGGCGGCGGCGTCGCTGGGCGCGGCCTGGTCGTCGTGCTCGCCCGACTTCGGCGCGCCGAGCGTCATCGACCGGTTCCAGCAGATCGAGCCGAAGGTCCTGCTGGCCGTCGACGGCTACACCTACAACGGGAAGCGGTTCGACCGGACCGGGGCGCTCGCCGAGATCCGGGCGGCGCTGCCCACCCTCGCCGCGACCGTCACGCTCGGCGCGGACGGCGAAGGGCTGACCCCCTACGCCGCGTTCCTGCGGCCCGGTGCGCCCTCCTACGACCGGGTCCCGTTCGACCAGCCGCTCTGGATCCTGTACTCCTCAGGGACGACCGGACTGCCGAAACCGATCGTGCACGGGCACGGCGGGATCGTCCTGGAACATCTGAAATCGCTGAGCCTGCACCAGGACCTCGGCCCCGGCGACGTGTTCCTCTGGTACACCACGACCGGCTGGATGATGTGGAACTACCTGGTCAGCGGGCTGATGCTCGGCGCGACCATCGTGCTGTCCGACGAGGCGCCGACCGGCGACTCGCTGTGGCGGCTGGCCGCCGAGACCGGGACCACGCATCTCGGGCTGGGCGCGCCCTACATCATGGCGTCGCGGAAGGCGGGGCTCGAACCGTCCGGTCTCGAAGCGCTGCGGGTGATCGGCTCGACCGGTTCGCCGCTGCCGCCCGAGGGCTTCGACTGGGTCTACACGCGGGTCAAGCAGGACGTCCTGCTCGGTTCGCTGTCCGGCGGCACCGATGTGTGCACCGGGTTCGTGGGCCCGTCCCCGCTACTGCCGGTGCGGGCCGGAGTGATCCAGTGCCGGACGCTCGGCGCCAAGATCGAGGCGTTCGACGACGAGGGCCACGCGATCATCGACGGGGTCGGCGAGCTGGTGCTGACCGAGCCGATGCCGTGTATGCCGGTCGGCTTCTGGAACGACCCCGGCGACGACCGCTACCGGGACGCCTACTTCGCGGACTTCCCCGGCGTCTGGCGGCACGGGGACTGGATCAAGATCCTGCCCGACGGCGGCTGCGTGATCTACGGCCGGTCCGACTCCACCCTGAACCGGGGCGGCATCCGGATGGGCACCAGCGACTTCTACCGGGTCGTCGAAGGCTTTCCCGAGATCGCCGACAGCCTCGTCATCGACACCGGGCGGCTCGGCGCGGAAGGCGTGCTCCTGCTGTACGTGCAGCTCGCCGCGGGGGAATCCCTCTCCGACGAACTGCTGGCCCGGCTCAAGGCCGCGCTCCGGGCGGATCTGTCGCCCCGGCACGTCCCCGACCGGATCATCCCGGTGCCGGGCATCCCCCGCACCCTGTCGGGGAAGAAGCTGGAGGTGCCCGTCCGGAAGATCCTGCAGGGGGCCGACCCGGCGAAGGCCGCGAACCGCGACTCGCTGGCCAACCCCGAGACGCTGGACTACTTCACACCCGGTGCAGGCTCCTGATCGGCCGGGTGGACAGCAGGGCGAGGCTGACCGCGACACAGGTCGCCGCCGAGACGAACAGGATGCTCCGCGGGTCGACCGCCTCGGCGCTCGGCCCGACCAGGGCCTGCCCCACCGCGGCCCCGGACACCGACCCGGCGATCTCGTAGGCGCTCACCCGGTTCAGCACGTCGCCGGGAACCTGGGTCTGGACGCTGGTCGACCACATCACCGACCAGAACGCCCAGGCGCCGCCGCCCAGCAGATGCCCGGCGATCAGCAGGGGCAGCGGCAGCTCCAGCGCCGTCGAGAGTGGGATGAAGGTGAAGCCGATGATGGCGACGCCGCCCGCCGCCAGCGGCCGGACGGGCCGCAGCCTGATCGCGATCAGTCCGCCGATGACCGTTCCGGTGCCGAGACCGGCCATCACCCAGCCGTAGGCGGCGTCGCCCAGCCGTTCGCCGATCATCTGGGAGCCCAGCGGGATGTACGGGCCGAAGACCAGCATCCCGAAGAACACCCAGATCACGATCACCGACCACATCCAGGTGCGGGAACGGAACTCCGTCCAGCCGCGCCGCAGGTCGCGCAGGACCGTCGAGGACTGCCGCGGGCCGCCCGCCGGGCGCACCCTGATCAGCGCGAGGCAGAGCCCGCTGAAGGCGAAGGTCGCCGCGTTCAGCGAGTAGACCACGCCCGCGCTGGAGACCGCCATGATCACACCGGCCAGCGCGGGACCGGCGAGCTGCGACCCGGCGTCAGCGATCTTGAGGGTGGCGTTGGCGCGCTGCGGGTCGCGGGCGACCAGCGGCACCATGCCGTTGGTGCCCGGCTGGAACATCCCGGCCGCCGTGCCCGCGAGCGACGAGCAGACCAGCAGCAGCCAGAGCGACGGCGTCCCGGTCAGGAACGCCACCGCGACGACGCCCTGGGTGATCACCCGGACGACGTCCGCCCCGATCATCACCTTCCTGGCGCCGATCCGGTCGGCGAAGACCCCGCCGAACACGACGAACCCGACGGCCGACAGCGTCCAGACGGCCAGGACGAAACCGACCCCCGAAACCCCGTAGATCTTCCCCACGGCCAGCGCGGCGGCGACCTGGATCATGCCGTCGCCCAGCAGCGAGACCGAACGCGCCCCGAAGTACAACGTGAAATTCCTGGTCCACAGCCTGGACGGGGCGTCCAGACCGGCCCCGCGGTCGATCACCGCGGTCATGTTCGCAACTCCATGCCGATCATTCTGGACAAGATCACCATGATCCACAGGCGTCCGGAATGACATCATCAGGTACATTTCGGCCATGAGACATCGGGTGGTGGCCCTGCTCGGACCCGCGACGGAGCTCTACCCGGTGACCTGCGCGTCCGCCGTGTTCGGCTGGCACGGCACGGAGATCCCCCACCACTACGAGCTCAGGACCTGCACCGAGCGGCCCGGGCGGATCACCACCACGCTCGGTTCCGATCTGGTCGTCGAGCACGGGCTGGCGGCGCTCGCCGAGGCCGACACCGTGCTCATCGCGGGCTGGTGCGCCCGGCCCGACTCCCCCGCCGTGCTGGAGGCCGTCGGAGCGGCCCACGCGCGGGGCGCACGGATCGTCGCGGTCTGCGAAGGGGTCTGGATCCCGGCTGCGCTCGGCCTGCTGGACGGCCGCACCTCCGCGTCGCACTGGGATCTGGTCGACCAGCTCTCGGCGGCCTACCCCCGGGTCAGGTTCGACTCCAAGATCCTGTACGTGGACCACGGCGACGTGGCCACCGCGGGAGCCTCGGCCACCACCCTCGACCTCTGCCTCAGCCTCGTCCGGCGCGACCACGGCGCGGCGCTCGCGGCGCGGATCGGCCGCC
>NZ_BAAGZI010000480.1:0-3980 GCF_054778695.1 Actinocorallia lasiicapitis | reverse complement strand
CGGGGTGGCGCGCGGCAGGGCGAGCGCCGTCTCGGACAGGAGCGGGGCCGCGGCGGCCGCGGCGAGTCCGCCGCGCAGCACCGTGCGGCGGGTCGGCTCCGGCCGTCCTTCCCTGGAGCTCCACTCCCTGGTCAGCCTTGTCCAGGGACTTCCACCAGCAGGCATCTCATCTCCCTCACAGCCGTATGGGCAAGATCCTTGGCGCTGAAGGACTTCATCACAATGACCGGAAATCAACTGATTTCGTGGAGAAAGGCGGATGTAACAACGAATTACGTAGCATGGCGGGATGGCGGTGACGATCGCAGAAGTGGCCCGTGCGGCCGAGGTCTCCACGGGGACCGTCTCCAACTCCCTCAACGGCACCGGACGGGTCTCCGAGGCGACCCGCCGACGCGTCAGGGACGTCGCCGAACGTCTCGGCTACGGGGTCACCCGCACCGGGATCCTGGCGTTGGGCGTCACGACGTTCGAGCTGGCCTGGAACTACAGCGCACTCCCCTACTACGCGCGGACGATCGCCGCGGCCACCTCCGCCGCCCACCGGCACGGCTACGGGCTGACCGTGCTGCCGTCGGCGCTGAGCGGGGACGGGTGGCGTGCGCTCGCCATCGACGGCGCGCTGATCCTCGACAGCCCGCTCCATGACCGTGCCGTGCCGATCCTGCGGCGGCGCGGCATCCCGATCGCGTTCGACGGCCACCCGGCGAGCCTCGGCCGCCACGACTCGTGGTTCGACAACGACCACGCCGCCACCACCCGCCAGGTCGTCGCCCATCTGCGGGAGCAGGGCGCGGAACGCATCGGCCTGCTCGCCGGCCCCGGCACCGACCATTTCACCCGCACCTGCGTCGACACCTACCGCGCCCTGGTCGCCGATCCGCTGGTCGCCTGGGCGAGCACCGACGACCTGACCGGACGCACCGCCGCCGACCTGCTCCTACGCGCGGGCGCCGACGCCGTCTTCGGCCTCTACGACGGCTGCGGCCTGGCCGTCCTGGACGCGGCCCGCGCCCTTAACCTGCGCGTCCCAGCCGACCTGCTGATCGTCACCTGCAGCGAGGACCCCGCCTACGCCACCACCACCCCACCCATCACCACGGTCTCCCTGTCCCCGGAAACCATCGCCGACGCCGTCGCCGCCCTAGCCGCCACCCTCACCGGCTCCCCCGCCACCACAAACCCCACCCTCCCCACCCACCTAACCCTCCGCCCCTCCTCCCTCCGCACCCCACCCCCTGATCGCCCCAACCTGCGACATGCCGCCCTTTCCCCCTCGCTGAAACAGGCGACACGCCGCAGCTCGCCAAGATCTTGAAGCGCAGCCACAGCGCATCACCCACCCGAACTTCCCGAAACAAACAACCCGCCACAGCCCGCCGAGCCCTTGAGGCGCAGCCACAGCCCGTCACCCGAGTGAACTCACCACCCACCCCATGATCGCCTCGACCTGCGGCGTGTCGCCCTTTCGACGTCACTGAAACAGGCGACACGCCGCAGCTCGAGAAGATCTTGAGGTGCGGTCGCGGCTCATCACCCATGCGAACTCTCTGGAACAGGCGACACGCCGCAGCTCCCGGAGATCTTGGGGCGCAGCCACAGCGCGTCGCCTGATTGGACTCACCGCCCAGTCCATGATCGTGCCGAGCTGCGGCGTGTCGCCCTTTCGGGGTGGCTGGAACGGGCGACACGCCGCAGCTCGCGGAGATCTTGAGGTGGGGTCGCGGGTCGCGGGGGTTTTGGGGGGTAAAGGGAAGCCCGCCCTCGCCGTGGGAGTGGCGGGGGCGGGCTTTGGGGCTTTGGTTAGCCGAGGGTGATGCGGTTGAGGGCCGGGGGGGAGACCGGGGAGTTCGCGCCGAGGTAGGCGGTGAACGCGTCCAGGTCGATCGGGCCGCTCCACAGGTTGGTGCCCTGGGTGAAGACGGAGAAGCCGTCGCCGCCGCCGACGAGGAAGTTGTTGGCTGCGACGCGGTAGGTGGCGGCCGGGTCGAGCGGCACGCCGCCGACGGTGATGCCGGAGACCTTGTCGCCGAACGCCTTGGCCGGGCTGTAGGTGTAGTTCAGTTCCTTCGACGGCAGGAGGACCGTGGTCTTGGCCGGGGTCCACTGCTGCTCGAGCAGCGCGTCGATCTGCGCGCCGGTCAGCGACACGACCTGCAGCAGGTTGCTGAACGGCTGGACGGCGAACGCGTCGCCGTAGGTGACCTGACCGCCGTCGTGGAAGTTCAGGTCGGTGCGGACGCCGCCCGGGTTCATCAGCGCGAACTGCGCGCCGCCCTCACCGGCCGCCGCGGCCCGCTGCGAGTCGGCGATCAGGTCGCCGAGCGCGTTCTCACCGGTCGGGGCGGCGGTCCGGACGATCGCCTGGCTGATGGTGCCGATCTGCCGGTTGGCGATCTCGGCGACCTTCACCTTCCAGAAGTCGTTGATCCGCGAGTTGACGCTGTTGTAGGCGGCGCGCGCCGAGGTGCCCTCGGCCGGGACCTCGCGGGTCACGATCTGGTTGTCGATCGTCTCGGTGGAGCGGTCGATCTGGCCGGTCTTCCGGTCGACCTTGAAGTCGACCTGGGAGATGACGCGGCCGAACGAGCCGCCCTGGCTGTAAAGGCGGGGCTGGCCGGCCGGGTCGGTGACCGTACAGCCGTAGGCCTGGTGGGAGTGGCCCGCGAGGATCATGTCGATCTCGGGGTCGACCTGGGTGGCGATGTCGGTGCCGTTGCCGGTCGAACCGTCGGGGTCGGTGGTGACCGAGCAGGCGTCGGGCGACTTGCCCGTGAGGACGTTGTCGCCCTCGTGCACCAGCAGGACCTGCGCCTTGACGTTCAGCAGCCTCAGCAGCCGGGAGCCGAACTCCGCCGACTTCACCACGTTGGTGAAGTGCAGGTCCTTGATCCCGGAGGAGGTGACGATGGTCGGGGTGGTCTCGGTGACCGCGCCGATGAAGCCGATCTTGACGCCGTTGATCTCGCGGACGGCGATCGGCGGCAGCGCCGGGATGCCGTAGTCGCGCAGCTCCTTCTCGAGCTTGCCGGGCGCGTACTGCGCGATCTGCGCGAGCGGCTCGTAGCCGGGCAGGTTCGGCAGTTCGGTGGCGTCCTTCAGCAGGACGTTCGCGCCGAGGTAGGTGAACTTCGTGCCGTCCCAGCGGCCGGCGGGCGAGTCGCCGTCAACCGGGTGCGAACCACCGGTGATCAGGCGCTTGAGCTCGCCGTAGCCTTCGTCGAACTCGTGGTTGCCGACGGCGGAGACGGTGACGCCGATGTCGTTGAGGAACTCCAGCGACGGCTCGTCGTGGTAGGCGGCGGAGATCAGCGGCGACGCGCCGATCAGGTCGCCCTGCGCCACCTTGAGGGTGTTCTCGTTGGAGAGCTTGTCCATCCAGCCGGCCGCGTAGGCGGCGCCGCCGGCGAGGACGGTGTTGCCCGCCTCGTCGACCATCCGGCCGGACGAACCGGACGGGGCCTCGAGGTTGCCGTGGAAGTCGTTGAGCGCGAGGAGCCGGACGGGGACGAGCCGCTCGCCACCGGCCTCGGCGGGCGCGGTCAGCGACACGGTCGCTGCGGTGGCGAGTGCGGCAGCAGCGATCATGCGCAGCTTGGTCATACGTATGAGCATGTGCGAGGCATCTCCTGAGCAGGGCCAGCATTGGGGTCATCGCATCGTGACACCTACCGGTATCCCGTAAGAAGAGCCTGGGTGAACTCGTGCTTACCTTGTGACCCAAATAGGCTGGTGGGCTATGACCGTCGTTTCCGAGTTGTCCGCTGAACAGACCGAGGCCGTCCTGGCTCTGGCCGACAGGGCCGAGGAGCTGGACGGGGTCGCCGCCCTGTCCGAGCAGACCCTGCTCGCGGTCCGCCACGGGGGCGGCGGCCACACCCTCCGCTACGACGACGGCGTCCTCGCCGGCTACGCCTACCGGGACGAAGCGGGCTCCGCCGAGCTGGTCGTCGAGCCGGCGCTCCGCCGCCGCGGCCGTC
>NZ_BAAGZI010000479.1:0-4000 GCF_054778695.1 Actinocorallia lasiicapitis | reverse complement strand
CAGCCCGGCCGGGCCCGCCGCGGCGGGCGCGCCCTTGGGCCTGCGCAGCAGCAGGATCCCGGCGGCGAGTGAGGCGACCAGCAGGGTGGCGGCCGAGACCGTCCAGGCGTTGACCAGCGGGATCCCGCCCGACGCCGCGTCGGACGGCCGCTTGGCCTCCTTGTCGGTGCCGCGCCACGCCCGGGCGTTGCGGAGATGGTCGATGGCCACGGCGTGGTCGGGCCGGAGTTTCAGCACCTGTTCGAGCACCGGGATCGACAGGCTGTAGAACCGGTCGTGGTACTGGGCGAGCGCCGTCTCGAACACGACGTCCACGGGGCCGCGCCTGGCCTGGACGCCCGCCTCCTTCAGTGCCTTCTGGATGTCCTGCGCCTTAGTGATCTTGATGTTGCCGGCCGTGCCGGACGCGATCCCGACCACCTCGCTCTTGGTGTCGTCGACGACCGCCGCACCGACGGCGCCGTTGCCGAGCAGCCCGCCGACCTTCTCCCGGTCCTCGCCCAGGACGCTCTGCGAACCCGGCGGATCGAAGTGCAGCGTGTCGGTGGAGACAGGGTTGGTCGCGGCGGGCCTGCCGCCCTTGAACGCCATCAGGTCACCGGCCTTGGTCGGCCCGAACTCCGCCGCCAGCGGCACGGTCGGCAGGGTCCCGTCGCTCTTGTCGAGCCGGACGATCGCCGGCTGCTCGGGCGCGGAACCGGCCCTGACGATCGTCGCGGGCAGGCCGCCTGAGCTGACCGGGTCGGTGTTGGGGAAGACCTTCACGGTCCTGGTGACGGTGCCGAAGCAGATCGACAGGCTGGTCTTGGGCGGGTAGCAGTTCTGGAGCCGGAAGTCGAGGTCGGCGCCGCTCGCGCTGTGCCGGGCGAAGTCAGCTGGCAGGCTCTGCTTGAAGTACTCCCCGAAGATCTTGTTCGCGGCGTAGACGAGCGGGTCGTCGTCGCTGGTCACGGTCTGCGTCGCGGTCACGATGATCCCGTCGGGCGACACGGTGAACCCGCTGCCGCCGCCGAGCGCCACGTCGTAGGAGCGGGTGATGTTCTTCGCCTGCGACCGGTCGTCGACCAGCGTGATCTCCACATGGGCGGCGGCCTCCACCCGGACCGCCCCGGGCGTCACCCGGTCGATCGACCCGTTGGGATGTTCGTGGGCGGACGCGGGGGCGAGCGGCCGGAGTGGGAGCAGGAGCAGGAGCAGCGCCACGGCGAGGTGCAGGGAACGCATCGGCGACCTTCCAGGGATCCGTCTCCCTGAGCATCCGTCCGGAAAGTCACGTACGGATGAGTACGCCCTACCTAATCCGCGAGGGTTACTGGAGTGTCACCCGGACGGCGGTGCCGCGGCCGACGGAGCTGCCGGGTTCGGGGTCCTGCGCGGTGACGCGTCCCGTGCCGGTGTTCTCCAGCCGCAGCCCGAGCCGCTGGGCGACGGACTGCGCCTGGGTGGCGGAGATCCCCAGCAGATAGGGGACGACGACCGTGGCCTCCGACCCCGAACCGCCGGTGCCCGCCGACAGGTAGAGGGTGATCGCGGTGCCCTCGGGCGCCGGGGTGCCGATCTTCGGCGACGTCCGCACGACCTGGCCCGCGGGGAGCGACGACGGCACCTGGATGACCGCGCCGACCGCCAGCTTCCGCTCCGCGAGCGCGCGGTCGCCTTGTTGGAGGTGAACCCGGTGATCTGCGGGACGAGACCGGCCGCGCCCGCGACGGGCTTCTCCGCGCTCGAACCGCCGCCGACCAGCAGGGTGAGCCCGAGGATCAGCGCGACCCCGACGGTCATGGCCGTGCCCAGCAGCAGCATCGCCCTGGTGGACATCTCGGGCGCCGGCTGCGGCGCCGGTTCGATCTCGACGGGCATCTCGGCCCCTCCCGGGTCGGCCGCCTCGGTGACGGTCTCTGTTGCGTTAAGACGCCGTAAGCTCCGCCGATGTTCACTCGATGCTCAGTACAGCGGGAGACGGTGCCAGGTGGCAAGGGCCGCCGTGACGAGCGTGACGGTCGTCAGGACCGAAAGCCCGATCAGGATCGACCACCGCCCGGCCTGGTAGGTGAGCGGAACGAGGCCCGGCTTGCGGCCCTTGGCGTCCCACGGGTCGCGCAGCGGCAGCGCGGGCGGCACCTCCCGCAGGTCGGGCGGGAGGTCGGGGACGAGCACAGGTCCCTTGCCGGTCAGGGTGAGTCCGCTGACCCAGCCGATCAGCCCGGCGACCTCGCCGATCGGGGTGTCGAATCCGGACGGGAACACCCGGACCTCGGCGGCGATCTGGTCGAGGGTCCGCAGGGTGTTGCCGAGGCCGAGCCCGTCCAGCCAGGCGCGCGGGTCGGCCCGCAGATCCCGGCCGATCGAGGTGCGGGCCAGCAGGTCGGCCTTGGTGACGACCACCGCGATCCGCTTCTGCCTGCCCTGGTCGGGCCGGGAGCGCAGCTCGTTCAGCACCCGCTGCAGCGTGTCGGAGGGGTCCTCGTCGGAGGTGGCGACGGGCACGGACCGCTCGACCTCGGTGAGGGTGCGGCGCACCTCGGGCAGGGCGAACGGGTCGAGCACGAACACCAGCGCCTCGGAGTGGTCGAGATAGCGCAGCGACTCGACCTGCGCGGCCCCGGTGAAGTGCTCACCCGCCGGGTCGTAGAGGTAGAGGATTCGGTGGCGCGCCCCGGGCAGCTCCAGATCGACCATGGTCGCCAGGGGCAGTTCGGGGCCGGTCTTGGCGAGCTGGCCGCCGCGCGCGAACTCCGCGACGGCGTTCGCGTAGGCGTGCTGGTGCCGCTGCTCGACGAACGCCACCCGCCCCTCGATCTCCCGGGCGCGCGCGTGGGTGGCCCGGATCGCGAGGAACATGAAGGTCGTCTTCCCGGCGGCGGGCCCGCCGATGAACGGGACGGGCTCGATCCGCACCCGGCCGATCCGGTCCGGCAGCCGCCCCCCGCAGTGCGGGCAGGACGCGGCGAGCCGGTACCGGCCCAGCGGGACGGTCGTCGGCAGCCGCGCCCCGCACTCGCACACATGCCGGAACGCGCCCGCCGTCGACGGGGTGAGCCTGCGGTGCTTGCGCCCGCAGCGCGGGCACGCGTAGACGGGCAGCCCGATCCGCCGGTAGCAGGTGGGGTGCGGGCAGGTCTGCAGGATCCGCGCGTACGCCATGAACCCCTGCTCGACGGCGCCGAGCAGCAGCACGCACAGCAGCCAGCCCGCCAGCCCGACCGTCGCGACGGCCCCGTACAGCAGGGTCAGCGCGACGCCCAGCAGCCCGACGGGCAGTGCCGCCAGGACGATCCCGCCGCACAGCGCCGCCCAGACCGGGAACAGGAAGAACCCCCACACCCCGGACAGCAGCTTGCCGGTGATCTGCCGGACGGCCTGGTCGGCGAGCCCGTAGATCCGGGGCGCGACCGAGGTCGCCAGGGCCTTCCAGTCCAGCCACACCTGGCGGACCAGGTAGTGCCGGAACACCCCGTCGACCGGCAGGACGGGCGACAGCCCGTCGGCGCGTGCCGGAACCAGGGCGCGGGCGGCGGTCAGCAGGTAGTAGCCGAACGCTCCGGCCGTCACGGCGGCCAGGGTGAGGGC
Organism: Actinocorallia lasiicapitis; assembly: GCF_054778695.1. Lineage (NCBI taxonomy): Bacteria > Bacillati > Actinomycetota > Actinomycetes > Streptosporangiales > Thermomonosporaceae > Actinocorallia > Actinocorallia lasiicapitis. The sequence continues at coordinate 430 of NZ_BAAGZI010000479.1, read as the reverse complement.
GAACAGCGGCGGGAACACGAACACGAACCCGGCCCACATCACGAACGCCCAGGCCACGGCCGCGAGGACCCACAGGAACTGCGTCATGGGTTCACCCCCGGAGCTCTCGGAGCGCGGCGCGCAGGCTCTGATCGTCGCGGAAGTAGGCTTCGAGCTGCAAGAGCGTCAGCTTTTTCGCGGTCTGGGCGCGGACCCAGTCGTCGAGCGGGGTGCCGGGGGCGCGGAGCGCCACCCCGACCAGTTCGAACCGTTCGGCGCGGCCGCTCGCGGTCTCGATCCAGCGGTCGGCGAGCCGGTCGCGCAGTCCCCGGTCGAGCTGTTTGAGCAGGGCGGCGCGGAACGGCGGCGGACGCTCCTTCAGCCGGTCGGCGACGCTCCGCACGGTGTGGGTGGCGAGCGCGCCCTTGATGTCGCGGAGCGCGCGGGCGGC
>NZ_BAAGZI010000478.1:0-4018 GCF_054778695.1 Actinocorallia lasiicapitis | reverse complement strand
CGCGCGCCGGCGCCCGGCTCGCCGCCCGTCTCGGGACGGCCGGCCGGTGGCTTGCGGGGCGCGGTCCTGCGCTCGATCGTCGTCATCGCCTCAGTCCTCCCGAACCCGAACGGCGGCGCGGAAACGCACCGACGCGGCCCGTGGGTTGGTCGTGATCTCGTCCTCGGACGCCTGCTCGCTCCCCCGGGTGAGCAGGCGGAAGCGCGGCTGCAGTTCGGGCAGCGGCACGGGAAGCTCCGGCGGGGTGCGGTCGGTCGTGCGATCGGCCAGAACCCGTTTGGTGATCTTGTCTTCGAGTGACTGGTAGGACAGCACCGCGATCCGGCCGTCGAGCGCGAGGGCGTCCAGGGCGGCGGGCAGGGCCCGTCCCCAGACGGCCAGCTCGGCGTTGACCTCGATGCGCAGCGCCTGGAAGGTGCGCTTGGCGGGGTTGCCGCCGCTGCGGCGGGTGGCCGCCGGGATCGCGGTGCGGACCAGGTCGGCCAGCCGGAGCGTCCCGGTGAACGGCTCCCTGTCACGTTCCCTGACGATCGCCGAGACGACGCGCTGAGCGAACCGCTCCTCGCCGTACTCGCGCAGGATCCGCACCAGGTCGCCGGGCGCGTAGGTGTTGACCACGTCGGCGGCGGTGATGCCGCGGGTCTGGTCCATCCGCATGTCCAGCGGGGCGTCGTAGGAGTAGGCGAACCCGCGGTCCAGCTCGTCGAGCTGCGGCGAGGAGACGCCCAGGTCGAACAGGATCGCGTTGATCCGCGGGATGCCGAGCCGTGCCAGCACCTCGGGGAGCTCGTCGTAGATCGCGTGCACCAGCGTGACGCGGTCGCCGAACGGCTCCAACCGTTTCGCGGACCGCTCCAGAGCGGTGGTGTCGCGGTCCAGGCCGATGAGACGCAGCCCGGGGAAGGCCGTGAGCATCGCCTCGGCGTGCCCGCCCATGCCGAGCGTCCCGTCGACGTAGACCGAACCCTCCGCCCCCACGGCGGGCTCCAGCGTCGCCAGGATGCGCTCGAGAAGAACCGGGACGTGCAGTTCCGGCCCGTTTTCGGGCGTGCCCATGCTCATAGAAAACTCCACCCCCACTGATGCCGACCGCTCGCGGCCGATCGGACATAAGACCCATTCACCTGTCAGACCGGTCAATTCAACCGTTGAAGTCGAAGACCGGCGACCGATGTCGCCCGGCCAGGTCCCCAACCGCTTGCCCTGAGGAAGGGCCACCTGGCACCGGGGAAGCTGTGCCAGCTGGCTTGGGGAGAGCGGGTGGAGACCTGGCCGGACGCGGGTCGCACTGCTAGAGAATCCCGGGCAACACCTCCTCGGAGAGGTCGGAGAACGCCTGCTCCTCCTGCTCGAGGTAGCTCTCCCAGGAGGGCGCGTCCCAGATCTCCAGACGCGCGTTGGCGCCGATCACGACGCAGTCCCTGTCCAGCCCCGCATAACCGCGCAGGGCGGCCGGAATGGTGATCCGGCCGGATTTGTCGGGGACCTCGTCGGAGGCGCTGGCGAAGAAGACGCGACTGTAGGCGCGGACGGATTTGGCGGTGACGGGAGCGGTGGCCAGTGCCTCGGTGATGCGCTCGAACTCTGCCAAAGGGAAGACGTACAGGCAGCGTTCCTGGCCCTTCGTGATCACCAGTCCCCCAGACAGTTCGTCCCGGTACTTGGCCGGGAGGAACAGCCGTCCCTTGTCGTCAAGGCGCAGCGGATGAGTACCGAGGAACATTCGGCCTCACCTCCCCGCGCCGCCGCCGTCAACAGCTCGAGAAATAGCTGTGGAGATCCGTCCCCCACGACGCCCCACTGTACTCCACTCCTCCCCACCGTCAACTATGTAAACGCGTGTCACCAGGGGGCAATACCTGCGAAACTCCCAGCTCAGCAAGGGTGGGGCGGAGTGGGGCGCGCGGACGGGCCGCGGCGTGTCAAACAGGGAGGTTGACCCCCGGCTGTCGACAAGCTCGACAAACCCGGATAATGCTGCGACGCCCAGTGGGTGTCCGATGGCAATAGATTGACCCTGGGCTGAAACCAGCGGGTGGCGTAAACCCGGGAAGAAGCGGAGATTTCGTGGCAGTGAGCACGCACGGTGGAGTCGGGCAGGGCTACGGCGGCGGGATCGTCGGCATCGCGTCCAAGATCAGAACCGCGGTGGAATCGGTCATCGAGGGCAAGCCCGAGGCCGTGCGCCTCGCGCTGACCGTGATGCTCGCCGAAGGGCACCTCCTGATCGAGGACGTCCCCGGCGTCGGCAAGACCATGCTGGCCAAGGCGCTGGCCCGGTCGGTCGACGGCACGGTGCGCCGCGTCCAGTTCACGCCCGACCTGCTGCCCAGCGACATCACCGGGGTCAGCGCCTACAACCAGGAGCGCCGCGAGTTCGAGTTCATGCCGGGCCCGGTGTTCGCGAACATCCTGGTCGGCGACGAGATCAACCGCGCCTCGCCCAAGACCCAGTCGGCCCTCCTGGAGTGCATGGAGGAGCACCAGGTCACCGTCGACGGCACCACCCACCCGCTGGAACCGCCGTTCATGGTGATCGCCACCCAGAACCCGATCGAGATGGAGGGCACCTACCCCCTCCCCGAGGCGCAGCGGGACCGGTTCACCGCGCGCATCTCGATGGGCTACCCCAGCCCCCAGTCGGAGCTGGCGATGCTGGACGGGCACGGGCGGGTCTCGCCGCTGGACGGGCTCAAGCCCGTCGCCACGGTGGCCGACGTCCGGCAGCTCATCGCCCTGGTGCGGGCCGTGCACGTCGCGCCGGCCGTCAAGCAGTACGCGATCGACCTGGTCAACGCCACCCGCACCCATCCCGACCTGCGGCTGGGCGCCTCCCCCCGGGCCACGCTCCAGCTCATCAGGGCCGGGCGCGCCCGCGCCGCCCTGGAGGAGCGCGAGTACGTGCTCCCCGATGATCTGCAGTCCCTGGCCGTGCCCGTCCTGGCGCACCGGCTGCTGCCGACCGCCGAGGCCCAGGTCGAGCGGCGCCGTCCCGACCAGGTCGTCACGGAGATCGTCTCCCGCCTGCCCGTCCGCGGCTGACCGCGGGGTGGTCGCATGATCAAGGTGGCGCTGGGCGCGCTGACGACGCGCGGCAGGTCCTTCGTGGCCGCCGGGCTGACGGCCGTGGCCTGCGCGATCCTGCTCGGCGAGCAGGATCTGCTGCGGGCCGGGATGCTCATCCTGGTGCTGCCGCTCCTCGCCGCGTTCGCCGTGTCCAGGACCAGGTACCGGCTGGCGTGCGCGCGGCGGCTCGGTCCGTCGCGGCTGCCCGTCGGCCATGAGGCACTCGCCGAGCTGCGGCTGGAGAACGTCTCGCGGCTGCCAACGGGGCTGCTGCTGGTCGAGGACCGGGTGCCCTACACGCTCGGCGGGCGGGCCAGGTTCGTGCTCGACCGGATCGAGCCGGTCGGGGCGCGCGAGCTCTCCTACCGGCTGCGGTCGGACGTGCGGGGCCGGTTCAAGGTGGGGCCGCTGACCGTCCGGCTGGCCGACCCGTTCGGCCTGGTCGAGCTGGCCCGCTCCTTCAGCCTCACCGACACCCTCACCGTGACGCCGCCGGTCGTGCCGCTCCCGCCGGGCCGGGTGCTCGGTGCGTGGAGCGGCGACGGCGAGTCCCGCGCCAGGACCGTCTCGACGGCGGGCGAGGACGACGTCGCGCCGCGCGAGTACCGGCGCGGTGACGACCTGCGCCGCGTCCACTGGCGTTCCACCGCCAGGTACGGCGAGCTGATGGTGCGCCGGGAGGAGCAGCAGTGGCAGAGCCGCGCCACGATCCTGCTCGACACCCGCAGGACCGTCCACTGGGGCGAAGGCCCCGGATCCTCGTTCGAGCAGGCGGTGAGTGTCGCGGCCTCGATCGGGGTGCATCTGGCCGAAGAGGGCCTTTCGCTGCGGTTCGTCACCGACGAGCGGGAGCACGGCGAGGTGACGGCGGCGCCCGGCACCGCCGCGGGCGGCGAGCTGCTGGAGGCCCTGGCCGTGATCGGCCTGTCGCGCGGCACCGCGCTGGTGCCGG
>NZ_BAAGZI010000477.1:0-4028 GCF_054778695.1 Actinocorallia lasiicapitis | reverse complement strand
GCCTCGGCGAGCTCGACCACCGCGGTGTCGCCGCGCACCGCGTAGGCGGCCTCGACCGGGTTGCCGACGGGGCCCGCGACCGTCGCGGTGACCCGTTCGAAACCGGCGGCGATCGCCGCTTCGACGGTGCCGTCACCGCCGTCGGCGACGGGCAGGCAGACCAGCGGGAGGTCGGGGCGCTGACGGCGGAGCCCGGCGGCCAGATGCCGGGCGACCTGGGAGGCGGTCAAGGAACCTTTGAACTTGTCCGGGGCGATCAGGACGTGCCCGGTGGGTGAAGCCACCTCGTCGTGCCTTCCTGGCTGGGGGGAGTGGGTCTGGAAGGAGTGCGTGCGATCTCCATTGAAGCCCAGAAGCCTTTCCCACAGGTAAGAGTGTCCTAGCTGAGACCGAAGTGATCGCCGGGGCCCGTCGCGAGGTCGACCGCGATCTCCGTGCCGAGGGCGTACCCGTCGGCGAGGTGCAGGTCGTCGCCGCTCCAGAAGCGGCCGGGGTCGTACCAGTTGGGCTTTCTGTTCTTGGGCAGCAGCCCCATCGCGCCGTAGGTGAGGGCGACGACCTCGGCGCAGTAGACGCTCTCGACGTCGCGCTGCCGGTTCGGCAGCGGGACCCGCCCCTTGAGCCAGCGGGACGCCAGCCGGGACGTGGACGGGAACGGGGTGCCGTCGAGCCGTGCGATGGTCTTGAGGACGGAGTCCTCCATCTCGCGCGTCACGGGCCGGTCGAGCTGGCGCAGCCAGGCCCGCTGCCCGTACCGGTTCCCCCACTGCAGGACCGCTTCGCGCAGGTCGTGGAGCTGGACGCCGCGCTGGAACTGGCCCGTCCACAGGTCGCGCAGCGAGCGTCCGAGTTCGGCGTGCCACAGGAGCGGCGGCAGGTCGTCCAGGACGACGGCCATGCCGACGTGGTTGACGGGGCTGTTGGTCATCGTCTGGATGGCGCGGTCGGCGGGGGAGTCGCCGCGGAACACCCAGATGTCGCCCGTCCTGGTGAGTTCCGCCGCCTTACCGAGACTGATCTCCGTCATCTCTCGTACTGTAGGCGAAATGAAGCGGATCAGCTGGTGGAAGCTGGCGGGCCTGGCGGGCCTCGCCGGAGTGGCGGCGACCGGTGCGGTCGTCTACCGCTCGGAACGCAAGCGCCGCGCCTACACCCCCGAGGAGATCAGGGACCGCCTCCACGCCCGTCTCGCCGAGGCCCGCGACCGCGACCCGTCCTGACCGGCGGGCCTTCCAAGGCGACGCCGCGGTCACCTGACGCCGAAGAGCTGCTCGATCGGGTCGATCGTGAAGTAGACGAGGAACAGGGCGACGATCAGCCAGAGGGCGGGGGAGAGCTTGCGGGCACGGCCCAGCGCTGAGACGACGACGGCGTAGCTGATGACGCCCGCGCCGATGCCCGTGGTGATCGAGTAGGTGAACGGCATGGTGACGATGGTGACGAAGACCGGGATGGTCAGTTCGGGGTCCTGCCAGTCGATCTTGGCGACCTGGGCCAGCATCAGGGCGCCGACGATGACCAGGGCGGGGGCGGCGGCCTGGGAGGGGACCATGCCGGCGAGGGGGGCCGCGAACAGGGTGACGGTGAACAGCAGGCCCGTGACGAGGTTCGCCAGGCCCGTGCGGGCGCCCTCACCGATCCCGGACGCCGACTCGACGAACACCGTGTTCGCGGACGAGGAGGTGACGCCGCCGACCGCGGCGCACAGGCCGTCCATCGACAGGATCCGGCCGAGGCGCGGCACCGAGCCGTCCTCGCGGGTGATCCCCGCCTCCTCCGACAGGCCGACGATCGTGCCCATGGCGTCGAAGAAGCCCGACAGGACCAGCGTGAACAGCACGACCAGCGCCGTGACGAAGCCCGCCCGGCCGAACCCGCCGAACAGGTCGAACTCGCCGAGCAGCCCGAAGTCGGGCATCGCGAACAGGGCGCTGGGCACCTCGGGGACGACGACGCCCCAGGAGCGCGGGTCGATGGTCGCGACGCTGTTGAGCACCACCGCGAGGACGGTGCCCGCGATGATGCTGATCAGCAGCGCCCCGGGGACCTTCCGGACGAACAGCACGAACATCAGCAGCAGCGTCACGACGAACACCAGGACCGGCCAGCCCGCGAGCCGCCCGCCGGAGCCGAGGGTGACGACGGTGCCCGCGCCCTTGCTGACGAAGCCCGCGTCGACCATGCCGATCAGCGCGATGAAGCAGCCGATGCCCGCGGTGATCGCGTACTTCAGTGGCTGCGGGATCGCCGCCATGATCCGTTCCCGGATCCCCGACAGGGACAGCAGGACGATGATCAGGCCCTCCAGCACCACCAGGCCCATCGCCTGCGGCCACGTCATGAACGGCGCGGCCTGGTAGGCGACGACCGCGTTGATGCCCAGTCCGGCCGCGACGGCCAGCGGCGCGTTCCCGACCAGCCCCATGAGGAGGGTCGAGATCGCCGCCGACAGGGCCGTCATCGCCGTGAGCTGCGGGATCGACAGCTTCGCCTCGTTCACGTCGACGGCCCCGCCGAGGATGATCGGGTTCAGCAGCAGGATGTAGGCCATCGCGACGAACGTGGTGACGCCGCCGCGGACCTCACGGGCCACGGTCGTCTTCCGCGCGGACAGCTCAAAGTACCGATCCACAGCACTGGACATGTTTCTGGTCTCCCCGAATAAGCTCCGGATCAATTATCCGACCTCCAACTGGGCGGAATAGGCGTATGGGCCCAGGTTGAGCCGCATTTCAGCAGGTCCGACAGAGAGCGAGAAGATCACCTGAACTTCCGGGAAGCCGGTTCCCTCGGGGAAGCAGGCCCCGGATCCGTACCGGAACCGATGGGTTCCGGACACGGTTTTGATGTCCGTAACCCGGCCTGATGTGTCGGTTTCCCCTTCGTGGACGGGCTCCCAGGAGCCGCCGTCGTAACGGTCGAGCCGGACGGGCAGCCCGGCGGCTCCGCGCCCGGTGGTGGAGTCGATGACTCGCGTGCTCACGTTCATGGAAACCCATTATCCCTTGGACGATTCTCCAAACGGAGGGCGATACCGTGGGTGACGTGCGACTCAGGGAGCTTCTGGACATCGGTGAGCTGCGGCTCCGGCTGCGGACGGGTGAGCAGGCACTCGACCGTCCCATCCGCTGGGTCTATCTGACCGAGCTGGTGGAGACCGGCCGCTACCTGTCGGGCAACGAGCTGGTGCTGACCGGGCTGATCGGCCCCGGGCTCCGCCAGGACCCCGAAGCGCTGGTCGACGAGCTGGTCGACGCGGGCGCGGCGGCCCTGGGCGTCGGGCTGTCGATCCACGACGAGATCCCCGAGCGGGTCGTCGAGGCGTGCCGCAGACGGGGGCTGCCGCTGATCGAGGTCGCCAGGGACATCTCGTTCGGCACGATCAGCGAGGTCGTCACCCGGCGGCTGACCGCCGAGCGCGCGGCCGGCCTGGCGACGGTGCTGGGCCGCCACCGGCGGCTGATCTCCTCGGTCGCCGAGGGTTCGGGGCTGGCCGAGGTGTTCGCGCTGACCCGCGCCGAGCTGGGCCGGGGCTGCTGGGTGCTGTCGCCGACCGGACGGATCGTGGTCGGCCCCGGTGAGCCGCTGCCGCAGGCCCGCAGGCTGGCCGCCGACTATCTGACGGCCGAACGGCTGCCCGCCGTCGTCGACGGCCCCTACACCCTGCTGCCGATCAACACCCGGGCCGGGCACCGGGTGGCGGGCTGGTTCCTGGTCTGCGCGGGCGAGCTCGTGGACGTCGCCGAGGAGGTGCGCGAGTCGGCCTACGAGCTGGCCGCGCTCGCCGCGCTGGAGCGGGCCAGGCTGGAGGAGGGGCGCAAGGTCGAGCGGCGGCTGATGGCCGAACTGCTCGACCAGTCCGTCACCGAGCCCGCCGAGGTCGCCGCCCGGATGCGGACCTGCGGGCTGGACGTCGCCCAGCCCTATGTGGCGGTCGCCGCCCAGCTCGGCGGGGCGGCCGACGGCGGCGAGATCCTGGAGGAGTTGATCCCCGGTTCGGCCGCGGTGTCGGGGGCCGAAGGCGAGGC
>NZ_BAAGZI010000476.1:0-4031 GCF_054778695.1 Actinocorallia lasiicapitis | reverse complement strand
CCGCGAGCGCGCGCAGCGCCGTCGACTTCCCGGCGCCGTTGGGGCCGAGCAGGGCGACGACCTCGTCGGGCGCGACCTCCAGCGGCAGCTCGAGCCGGAAGGTCCCGCGATCCACGATGATCAGGGCGTCGAGGCTCATGACGCGCCGCCCACCCAGCGGTCGCGGAGCGCGGCCAGCACCCCCACCGACACCACGAGCAGCACCAGGCTGAGCACGATCGCGGCCGCCGGATCGGTCTCCAGCGCCAGGTAGACGGCGAGCGGCATCGTCTGGGTGCGGCCGGGGAAGTTGCCGGCGAAGGTGATCGTGGCGCCGAACTCGCCAAGCGCGCGCGCCCAGCAGAGCACCGCGCCCGCCACGACCCCCGGCATGATCATCGGCAGGGTGACCCGGCGGAAGACCGTCCAGCGGGACGCGCCGAGGGTCGCCGCGGCCTCCTCGAACCGTGGATCGGCGGCGCGCAGCGCGCCCTCCACGCTGATCACCAGAAAGGGCAGGGCGACGAAGGTCTCGGCGAGCACGACGCCCGCGGTCGTGAACGGCAGCGTGAACCCGAACGCGGCGTCCAGCCACCGGCCGACCAGGCCGTTGCGGCCCAGCACCAGCAGCAGCGCGACACCGACGACCACCGGCGGCAGCACCAGCGGCACCGTGACCAGCGCGCGCACCAGCCGTCTGGCCGGGAAGCGGACCCGCGCGAGGAACCAGGCGAGCGGCACCCCGAACAGCAGGCACAGCACCGTCGCGAGCGTCGCGGTGACGAGGGACAGGCGCAGCGCCTCCAGAACCACCGGCTCCGCGAGGCGCTGCGGGAGGGTCGACCAGGGCGCGCGGATCAGCAGCCCGGCCAGCGGCAGCACCAGGAAGGCCAGAGCGATCAGCGCGGGGACGGTCAGCCCCCAGGGAGCACGGGATCTCAGGGCGCTTCGAACCCGGCCTTGGTCAGGACTCCCCTGCCCTGAGCGGAGAGCACCAGTTCAACGAACTGCTTCGCCAGTTCGCCCTCCGGGGCCTTGGACAGCGCGGCGATCGGATAGTCGTTGATCGCGTTGTCGGCCTCGGGGAACGCGATGCTCGTCGCCTTGTCGCCGGAGGCGATGACGTCGGTCTTGTAGACGAGGGCGGCGTCGACCTCGCCGAGCTGCACCTTGGTCAGGGTCGCCTTGACGTCCTGCTCCAGCGTGACGGGCTTGACGGTCAGGCCAGCGGCCTCCAGCGCCTTCACCGCGGCGGCGCCGCACGGCACCTCGACGGCGCAGAGCGCGACCTTGATCTTCGGGTTGGCCAGGTCCTTCAACGCGGTGACCTTGCCGGGGTTGGCCGGCGGCACCGCGATCTCGAGCTTGTTCCGGACGAAGACCGTCGGAGAGACCGCCAGCGAGGCGTCCGTGACGGTCTTCATGGTCGCGGGGCTGGCGGCCGCGAACACGTCGGCGGGCGCGCCCTGGGTGATCTGCTGGGCGAGTCCGGAGGACGGCCCGAAGTTGAACACGACGTCGACGTCCTTGTGCTCGGCCTCGAAGGCCGTCTCGAGCTCGGTGAAGGACTCCTTCAGCGAGGCCGCGGCGAAGACGTTCAGGGTCGTCTTGTCGTCGGAGCCGCCGCATCCGGTGGTGACGCCCGCGACCAGCAGGCCGACCACGGCGATCTTCTGGAACGTGCTCCTGGTGAACAACGACGTACTCATTGCGGGGGGTCGCCTCTCATGGGGGGATCTCGACGACGACGTTGGTCGACTTGATCACCGCGACGGCCACGACCCCGGGCTCGAGACCCAGCTCGTCGGCCGACTGGCGGCTCATCAGGGACACCACCCGGAACGGTCCCGCCGCGATCTCGACCTGGGCCATCACCGCGTCGCGGGTCACCTCGGTCACGATCCCGCGGAACCGGTTGCGGGCCGAGGAGATCCCCGATTCCTCCTCCAGGATCTGGGCGCGCGCGAACGCCGCCAGATCCCCGCCCCGCACGGTGCGGTGACCGTTGTCGTCCCGTTCGGCGGTCAGCCGGCCGGAGTCGACCCAGCGCCGGACCGTGTCGGCGCTGACGCCGAGCAGCGCGGCCGCCTCACTGATCCGAAACGTCGTCACAGAACCCACCTTACCTTCGCAGAAACCAGCCGAACATCACGATCGCCCTCGCAATCGCAAGTCTTGACCACCCTCACCCTCGCGGCTGCGGGTCAGCCGCCCCGCACACGCAGCCGGGCCGCCAGATCCGCCACGACGGCGTCCAGCTCCGCGGAGCGGGCCAGCCGCCGCTCGCGGTCCTCATCCTCCAGCTCCTCCAGCCGCGCCCTGACGTCGCGCTCGGTCTGCCTGAGCTCGATCTCGCCGTAGGCGGTCACGAAGGTCTCGCGCACCCGCAGATCCAGCTCGTGCGTACGGGACGCGCTCGCCAGCCGGGCGGCGACGATCCGATCGTAGGCCGTCGTGCCGCCCAGCAGTTTCGCCAGCACCGGCAGGCAGTCGATGACGATCAGAAAGAGGCGGACCAGCCAGTGGGCGGCCAGCACGAAGAAGTCGCGGTCGCCCAGCCGGGACAGCGCGTGGGTCCGTTCCAGCAGCCCGACGGGGCCCTGGTGGGCGCGGAACTCGGCCGTCCTGGCCAGGATCGCCTCGTTCAGCTCGGCCCCGTAGGCGCGGATCGCGTCACCAGCAGCCGCGGTCAGCTCGGTGATGCGGCGGTCGAGCCGTCCGACGGCCGCCTGTTTGCCCGCGAGATCGCTGTCCTGCCGGAACCTGTCGGCTTCGTCGCGGTTGCGGGCGCAGTTGGGGCCCTCCCCCGCGTCGCCGCTCAACCCGGGACCGGCCGAGCCGTTGCATTCGCGGCGGGCGATGTCGTTGCGGCGGGCCAGTTCCTTCTGGGCGTCGCCGATCTCGGTCAGCAGCCGTGCCCGCTGCGCCACGGTGTCGTCGAGCGCCGTCAGCGCTCCGTCGGGCGGTGAGCCGACGGTCACCCGGGACTCCGCGCAGCCCGCGGGGACGGCCGCCGCCGGGTCGGCGGGGTTGCACTCCCGCAGCCGCGACTCCAGCGCCTGGACCTGCGCGGACCGCTCGTCGGCGACCTCCCGTTCGATCGCCGAGGAGAACACCGTCAGCACGAACGGCTCCGCGATGATCACCCCGAAGAGCAGCGCCACCAGCAACCGGGGCACGAACAGCCGCACCCGCGAGCCGCCCAGCACCCCGTGCGTGCTGGAGATCAGCCACCGGTCGATGCTCCCGACGAGCAACGCCCAGAACACCGCCACCGGCACCAGCAGCGGCCACGCCACCTCGAACACCATCGTCAGCGCGACCAGCAGTGACAGCCCGGCCAGCCCCGCCGTCCCCACCACGATCGCCCCGAGCCCGGTGTACCGCGCCCGCTCCTCCGGCACCCAGTCCAGCGCCGCTTCCGACACCCCCGCCGCAACCCTGATCCACCGCCCGATCCCCCGATCAGGCCCCACCGGCCTACCGGCCTCAACAACACCGACCACAGACACATCGGTCGCAGACACATCGGTCGCAGACATGTCAGGGACTGGGAGGTCGGGGGCGGGGACGTCGGAGTCAGTCTTCATGGGGACTCGTGAGTTCAGGGCTCTGGAGTTCGGAGGTCTGGACGGCGGCAGGAGCAGAGGCATCGCGGAGGCGGCTCAGCTCGTGGAGAGCCTCCCTGGTGAGTTCAGGGCCCGGGAGTTCAGCGGCCGGGACGGCGGCGGGAGCGGGGGCATCGCGGACGTGGCCCAGCTCGCGGAGAGCCTCCCTCGGGAGTTCGGGGGCCGGGATGGGGGTATCGCGGAGGCGGCCTAGTTCGCGGAGGGCTTCCATTTTGAGTTCGAGGTCTTCGCGGGTGAGGCGTTCGCGGCGGAGTTCGTCCTCGCGCTGCCAGAGGAGTTCGCGGAGCGTGTCCTCGCGGCGGTGGGCTCGGTCGTGGAGCTGGTCTTCGCGGCCCCACTCCAGGGCGCGGTCGGCGGCGCGCAGGGAGCGGGCGTGGTCGCGGGCCTGGTCCTCGCGGGCCCAGAGCAGGGCGCGCTCGGCGG
>NZ_BAAGZI010000475.1:0-4038 GCF_054778695.1 Actinocorallia lasiicapitis | reverse complement strand
CTCGCGGACCGCGCCGGGGATCAGCCCGGGGTCGTCGAGCAGCAGGGCCTGCTGGCCGGTGTCGTGGAGCAGCGCGACCGTCCGCGACGTCCCGGAGGCTCCGGTCTCGGTGCCCGCGACGGCCAGCAGCGTCGCGAGGCCGCGGGTGAGGTCGAGGCTCAGGCCGATCTCGCGGCAGCGGCCGAGGATCGTGTCGGTGCCGGCGTGCGCGTAGGCGTCCGGCACGGCGCGGGTGATCTCCGCCACCAGCGCCTTCGCCTCGGTGATCTTCTCGGGGGTCAGTTCGGTGCTGGCGGCCGTGCCGAGCGCCAGCGACGCCAGCCGTTCGCCCAGCCCGAACAGCTCCAGGTAGGGGGCGTCGTCGTCGTGCTCGGTGCGCAGGTCGAGGCCGAGGAGGTCGGCGACCAGCCGGCCCGCCAGGATCCGGACGGTCACCGCGAGATCCACGGTCTCGCCGTTGGCGAGGCGTTTGCCGAGCGCCCGGTAGTGCGGCCCCTGGGTCCGTTCGACCAGTTCGGCGGCGGCCTTCTCAGTGAACAGGTCGCGCGCGGCGGTGCGGACCGCGGTGTGCCCGGAGCCGTCGAACAGGTCGGCCATCTCGGGGCCGAACAGCTGGGTCCAGAGATGGCCGACGCCGCCCTCACCGCCCATCGCGAAGTTGCGGTGGTCGTTGAGGATCTGCCGGGCCAGCACCGGATCGGTGACGAGCCAGCCGAGCCTGGGCACCCGCCGCACCGGACCGGCGAACCGGGACAGCCGCACCATGAGGTATAGCCAGGGGTTGCCGTGGCGCAGCAGACGGGCCTCGTTCCGGTCCATTCGGGCGGCTCCTTGATCGTCGACGCGTGCAATGATGCCGCGAAAGACTGACGGAAATGAGTACTTGGTACCGAAAGTCGTGGGTATCTGCACCGGTGTGTGCGATGCCCTGAGTCGACAAGGCTGGAGCGCATGAGAGCACGGATCGCAGGAGTGGCCGCTTACCTCCCCGAGCAGACCGTCAGCAGCGCCGAGGTCGAGGCCAGAATCGGGCCGTACCGTCCGCACCCGACGATCGTCGAGCGGATGACCGGGATCCGGTCGCGGCATGTGATGCGCGACGACCAGCAGGCGTCCGACCTGGCCGTCGAGGCCGCGTCCAAACTGCTCGCCGAGCAGGGCACCCGGCCCGATCTGCTGGTGTTCGCCTCGGCCTCCCAGGACATGATCGAACCGGCGACCGGGCATATCGTCGCCGCGAAACTCGGGCTGACCTGCCCGGTCTTCGACGTCAAGAACGCCTGCAACTCCTTCCTCAACGGGATGCAGGTCGCCGACGCCCTCATCCAGGCCGGCCAGTACCGGCGCGTCCTGATCTGCGGCGGCGAGACCCCGTCGCGGGCGATCCGCTGGCAGGTCCGCGACCGCGCCCAGTTCGTCGACTCGTTCGCCGGGTACACGCTGTCGGACGCGGGCGCCGCGATGCTGCTCGAAGCCGCGCCGACCGGGCTGTTCGGGTTCTCCTTCGCGGCCGTCTCGGCGGCCTGGCGGATCGGGACCCTGCCCGGCGGCGGCTCCCAGCACCCCCGCGACCCCGAGCACTCCTACTTCGCCGGCGACGGCCGCAAACTGAAGGACGCGTTCGTCGGGCAGGGCCCCGCCCTCTGGCTCGACGCCCTCGCCGCACACGACCTGACCTGGGACGACTTCGCGGTCGTCCTGGTCCACCAGGTGACCCTGCCGTATCTGGAGATCCTGCGGACCATCCTCGGCATCCCGGCCGGGAAACTGGTGGTGACCCTGCCGGAGCACGGGAACGTCGCGTCGGCGACGATGCCGCTGCAGCTCGCCACGGCCGTCGCCGAAGGGCGGCTCGCGCCCGGCGACAAGGTGGCGTTCGTCGGGCTGGCCGGGGGCGTGAGCCTGGGCGTCGCGTTCGCCGAATGGTCGTGACGGCCATGGACCTCTGGGTGGTGATCCCGGCCTACAACGAGGAGAAGTCGATCGGCGCGACGCTGCGGCGGCTCGCCCAGCAGACCGACCGCGACTTCACCGTCGTGGTGGTCGACAACGGCAGCACCGACGGGACGGCCGTGATCGTCCGCGGGTTCCCCGGCGTCCGGCTGATCAGCGAGCCGGAGAAGGGCACCGGCGCGGCCGCCGACACCGGTTTCCGGCACGCGATCCTCAACGGCGCGACGCACCTCGCCCGCACCGACGCCGACTGCCTGCCCGACGACGGCTGGATCGCCGCGCTGCGCGCCGCGTTCACCGGCGGGCTCGCCATGGTCAGCGGGCCGCTCCGGCCGCGCACCGACGAGTTCCCCCTGAAGTTCTGGGAGAAGCGGCTGCTGCCGGCCGTCATCTGGGTGGCGGCGACGTTCGGCCGTTTCCGGCCCGGCAACCAGGATCCGGAGTATCTCGGGCCGTATGTGATGATGCCGGGCTGCAACCTGGCGATCAGCACGGAGCTGTATGAGAAGGCGGGCGGGTTCCCGCGGACCCGGATCGAGGACGTCCACGAGGACCGGGCGCTGGTCAACCGGGTGCGGAAGCTGACCACGGAGTACGGGCTCGTCAAGGACATGATCGTTTACGGGTCGGTGCGGCGGCTGCGGGCCTACGGGCTGCGCGGCACGCTCGCCTGGTACGCCGACCACCGCTACACCCCCGAGGTCGTGGACATCCGGTGAACTGGGAGAGAAGGCTCTATCTGACGGCGCATCCGTTCGCCTACCCGCTGCTGCGACTGCTGCGCCGGATCGGTCCCGTCGTGCGGATCCCTTCGGTCGGCTGTGTCGTCAACGACGCGGCGGTCGCCCGGCAGGTCCTCCTGGACGGGGAGACCTTCCGCAAGGACGGCCCCGGCTCGCCCGGCGATCTGTGGACGCCGATCCTCGGCCCTTCGGTGCTGCTCAACATGGAGGGCGAGGGGCATCGGGCGCTCCGCCGCAAGCTGACCGAGCTGTTCACGCCCGCCACCACCACCGCGCTCTGCGCCCGCGTGCTCGACCAGCCGCTCAAGGAACTGTCGGCGCGGCTGGAGCGCGGCGAGCGGGTCGACCTCGTCGACACCATGCGGACCCTCGCCGGTTCGGTGATCTGCGAGGTGATCGGGCTGCGCGCCCCCGACGAGGCGACCGCCCGGCACTGGTTCGAACAGGGCGAGAAGATCGTCTCCATGGTGTCGCTGCGCACCAGGACCCTGTCGCCCGCGCAGGTCGCCCGCGCCAAGCAGGTGCTCGACCCGCTCGGCGACATCGCGGCCCGCGCCTACCGGTCCGGCGACGAGTCGACCGTCATGGGCCGGATGAAGGGGCTCGGGCTGTCGGAGGCCGAGGCGCGCGGCGCGGCGGGCGCGTTCTTCCTGACCGGCACCGAGACCGTCGCGACCCTGGTGCCGCGGCTGTTCGCGCTGCTCCACGACACCGGGACGATGGGACGGCTCGCCGCGGAACCGGCGCTCCTCGACCGGGCGATCGAGGAGGCGATGCGGGTCACGACCCCGACCCCGGTGATGCTGCGGAGCGTCCACGCGTCACGGAAGGTCGGGGACGTCGCGGTGCGGGACGGCGACCGGATCGTCATCGCCACCCACAACTGCTGCACCGACGCCGGGCCGTTCTCCCTCGACGGCGAAGCGCCCGATCTGAAACGGCTCTGGTTCGGGGCAGGGCCGCACTTCTGCATCGGCTACCCCCTCGCGATGGCCGAGATCAGGGCCGTCGCGCTGGCGCTGCTGGCGCACGCGCCGCTCGAGGTGGTCTCCCGGAAGGCCGCCCGGAAGGTCCTGCTTCCTACTTATTCGTCGCTCGTGGTGAGGAAGGTGACGCGGTGAGCCTCGTCCAGCAGGTCCTGGCCCAGGCCGAACGGAGCCCCGACCAGGTGGCGCTGATCGCCGGCGACGGCAGCCCGCTGTCCTACGGCGAGCTGCGACGGCGTGTGCTGGCCGTCCGCGACGGGTTCCTGCGGGCCGGCCTGGAACCGGGCGACGGCGTGCTGTTCTCGGTGCGGCCGTCGCCGCAGGCGCTGGAGCTGGCGCTCGGCGTGGTCGCGGCG
>NZ_BAAGZI010000474.1:0-4090 GCF_054778695.1 Actinocorallia lasiicapitis | reverse complement strand
CGACCGACGGGTCGGCTCCCGTCACCCCGAGCCGGACGGCCTCGGCCTTGCCCTCGCCCGCCGCGACCACCCACACCTCGCGGGCGGCCCGGATCGCCGGGACGGTGAGCGAGATCCGTGTCGGCGGCGGCTTGGGGGAGTCGCGCACGGCGATGACCGTGTCCTTCTCCGCCAGCACGCCGGGCAGGCCAGGGAACAGGGACGCGACATGGGCGTCGGGCCCCATCCCCAGCATCAGCACGTCGAACGCGGGCACCCCGCCGTCGCCCGCCGCGTCGGCGAGCTCGGTGGCGTAGCGGTCGGCGGACGCCTCGACGTCGTCGCCGTCGGGACCGTCGGGGCCGTGCATGACATGGATCCGGGCCGGATCCGCCGGGATCAGATCGAGCAGCGCCTCGCGGGCGCCCGTCTCGTTCCGCTCCGGGTCGCCGGTGGGCAGATACCGTTCGTCGCCCCACCAGAAGTCGACGTTCGACCAGTCCACGGCGTCACGCGCCGGGCTGGCCGCGACCTCCGCGAGCGTGCCGATGCCGATGGTGCCGCCGGTCAGCACGACCGACGCGGTGCCGCGTGCGGCCTGCACGTCGACCAGCCGGGTGATCAGCCGTGCGGCCACCGCCTTGGCGAGCAGGCCCGCGTCCGGGTGGACGACGACGGTGCGTTCGCTCATTCGGCGGCCTTCCGCCGGGTGGCGCGCGGCTTGGGCGCCGGGGCCTCGGCTTCGATCTCGGCCTTCACTTCGGCTTTGAGCTCCGCCTTGAACTCGGCGGCCGCCTCGGCTTCGGCCTCCGCCTCGACGGCGGCCGCGGCCTTGGTGAGCGCCAGATAGTCCTTCTCGAACCGGCGGACGGCGTCGGCGTAGACCTCGTCGGGGTCGAGCCGGCGCAGCTCCTCGGCCAGCAGCTCCGACATCGGCCGCCGGATCAGCGCGACCTGCCGGTCGGGCTGGCCGGGACGGGACAGGGTCGCCACCCGGCCGTCGGGACGGGTGATCGACAGATCGCCCTCGACGGTCGCCAGGGTCACCGCGGTGATGCCGGGGCCGGTGGAGAACTCCCGGCTGACGGGCACGCCGAGCCGCACTGACAGCCAGGCGGCCAGCAGTTCGGCGCTGGGGCTGTCGGGTTCGGCGACCACCTGGCCGCTGATGATCTCGGGAGTCGGCTGGTCGAGCGAGGCCGCCAGCAGGGTCCGCCACGACGTCAGCCGCGACCACGCGAAGTCGGTGTCGCCCGGCTGGTAGGAGCGGGCCAGCTCGCACAGGGTGCCGAGCCGGTCGAGCCCCGCGTAGGAGTCGGTGATCCGGCGCTGCGCCAGCGCGCCGAGCGGGTCGCCCGCCGGGTCGGCGGGCGCCTGCCCCGGCCACCAGGTGACGACCGGCGCGTCCGCGAAGAGCAGCGGCAGCGCGACGGTGACGGCGTGGTCGGCGAGCGGCCCGTACATGCGCAGCAGCACGGTCTCGCCGGGGCCGGTCTCGCCGATCCGGATCTCGGCGTCGAGCCGTGAGGAGCTGCCGCGGGCGTCGCGGGAGATCACGGTGAGCACCCGGCAGGGGTGCTCGCGCGCCGCCTCGGTGGCCGCGCGCAGCGAGTCGTACTGGGCGGACTCGTCGGTCACGATGACCAGGGTCAGCACCATCCCG
This sequence comes from Actinocorallia lasiicapitis, assembly GCF_054778695.1. Taxonomy (NCBI): domain Bacteria; kingdom Bacillati; phylum Actinomycetota; class Actinomycetes; order Streptosporangiales; family Thermomonosporaceae; genus Actinocorallia; species Actinocorallia lasiicapitis. The sequence goes on along the minus strand of NZ_BAAGZI010000474.1, from coordinate 2,448 downwards.
ACGGCGGGGCCGCCCATCTGGTGCCGGGCCCTGGTGAGCGCGTCCTGGATCCGCCGGGTGGTGGTGTCGGTGAGATCGATGTTCATCTCGGTCAGATCCTCCGCCAGGCGCGGCCGTCGCGCTTCATCATCAGGTCGGAGGACTTCGGCCCATAGCCGCCCGACTTGTACTGTTCGGGTTGGCCCAGCGTGGACCAGAACTCCTCGATCGGGTCGAGGATCTGCCAGGAGAGCTCGACCTCCTCCTGCCGCGGGAACAGCGGCGGGTCGCCGATCAGCACGTCGAGGATCAGCCGCTCGTAGGCCTCGGGCGAGGACTCGGTGAACGACTCGCCGTAGGCGAAGTCCATGTTGACGTCGCGGACCTCCATCGACGGGCCCGGCACCTTCGAACCGAACCGGACGGTGATGCCCTCGTCCGGCTGGACCCGGAAGACCAGGGCGTTCTGCCCCAGCTCCTCGGTGGCGGTCTTCTCGAACGGCAGGTGCGGCGCCCGCTGGAAGATCATGGCGACCTCGGTGGTGCGGCGCGTGAGCCGCTTGCCCGTCCGCAGGTACCACGGCACTCCGGCCCAGCGGCGGTTGTCGATCTCCAGTTTGATCGCCGCGTAGGTCTCGGTGGTGGAGTCGGGGGAGATCCCCTCCTCCTGCAGATAGCCCTCGACCTTGACGCCGCCCTGCCAGCCGGCCGCGTACTGGCCGCGTGCCGTGGTCAGGCCCAGATCGTCCGGCAGCCGCACCGACGACAGGACCTTGGCCTTCTCGGCCCGGACCGCGCCGGCGCTGAAGTCGACGGGCTCCTCCATCGCGGTGAGCGCGAGCAGCTGGAGCAGGTGGTTCTGGATGACGTCGCGGGCGGCACCGATGCCGTCGTAGTAGCCGGCGCGGCCGCCGATCCCGATGTCCTCGGCCATCGTGATCTGCACGTGGTCGACGAACGACCGGTTCCAGATCGGCTCGTACATCGTGTTGGCGAAGCGCAGCGCCAGGATGTTCTGGACGGTCTCCTTGCCGAGGTAGTGGTCGATCCGGAAGATCGACTCCTCGGGGAAGACACGGTGCACGACGCTGTTGAGCTCCTGCGCGGAGGCCAGGTCGTTGCCGAACGGCTTCTCGATGACGACCCGCCGCCAGGAGTCGGGGCCGTGCTCGGCGAGCCCGCTGCGCTGCAGCTGCTCCACGACCACGTCGAAGAACTTCGGCGGGATCGACAGGTAGAAGGCGTAGTTGCCGCCCGTGCCGCGCGTCTCGTCGAGCTCCTTGACGGCCAGCGCCAGCGCGTCGAACGCGCCCGGGTCGTTGAACTCGCCGGGCACGAAGTGCATTCCTTCGGAGAGCTGCTTCCACACCTCCTCCCGGAACGGGGTGCGGGCGTGCTGCTTGACCGCCTCGTAGGCGACCTGCCGGAAGTCCTGGTCCTCCCAGTCGCGGCGCGCGAACCCGACCAGGGAGAAGCCCGGTGGCAGCAGCCCGCGGTTGGCGAGGTCGTAGATCGCGGGCAGGAGTTTCTTGCGGGACAGGTCGCCGGTGACGCCGAACAGGACCAGCACGCTGGGCCCGGCGACGCGTGGAAGTCTCTTGTCACGGGGATCCCGCAGCGGGTTCCCGTCGATGCCGATCAGTTCAGCGGGCGTTGCCATGCCCGGTACCTTTCTCGAACTCGGTCTAGGAGGGGGTCGACCGGCTGATGTTGTCGTCGAGGCCCTGATGGGGCTTCGGGCCTAGCGCAGGGCCTCCAGGATCTGCCGGAGCCCTGTGGATCTGTCCCGCAGATGGAGCCTGACCGCCGGACGGCCGCGCGAGCGGAGCGCCCGCAGATCGCCGGAGGCCTGCGCCAGCTGCAGAGTCTTACAGGTGTACGGTCTGCCGGGGATATCCAGTTCAACCTCGGTCTCGCCGGTGAGCTGGAGGAACACCCCGTTCTGCGGGCCGCCCTTGTGGTACTGGCCGGTGGAGTGCAGGAACCGCGGTCCCCAGCCGAACGTCACGGGTGCGGTGCCCTGCGCCCGGAGCGTTCCAGAGCGCTCCGCCAGCAGGGCGCGGAGCGCCGCGGCGGGCGCGTCGGCGCCCGTCCGGTCGAGGTAGGCCATGACCGACAGATAGCCCCGGTCGGGGACCAGCGCGACGAGCTGGTCGAGCGCCTCGCCTAGCGTGTCCGCCTTGATCACTCCGGCGGAGTGGATCTCGACGTCGCCGTCCACGAAGTCCGGTTCGTCCGCGACGAGCACCGGCGGCTCGCCGTCCTGTGAGCGGAGCATCTCGTCGGTGAGATCCTTCGCCTCCTGGACGTCGGGCTGGTCGAACGGGTTGACCCCGAGCACCCGGCTCGCGACCGCGACGGCGTACTCCCAGAGCAGGAACTGCGCGCCGAGCGGACCCGCCACCCGCAGCGCCGCCGCCTCGAAGTCGCCGAGCACGAGCCCGCGCACGTCCGGCGCGGGCGCGAACC
>NZ_BAAGZI010000473.1:0-4133 GCF_054778695.1 Actinocorallia lasiicapitis | reverse complement strand
GGCCCCGCTGGCGGCCGCGGTCTCCGCCCGGCTGCGCCGCTCGGGTCTGGCGGCCGAGGCCCGGCTGACCGCCCGCGAACAGGAGGTCCTGGCACTGCTCGCGGCGGGCCGCAGCAACCAGCAGATCGCCGACGCCCTGGTCATCTCGGTCAAGACGGCCAGCGTGCACGTCTCCAACATCCTCGGCAAACTCGGCGCCGCGACCCGCGGTGAAGCCGCCGCCATGGCCCGTGACGCCCAGTCGCGTCCGTCCGCCTTAGCCGGCCTCGGCACGGGATCTAAGGCGTTCGCCCCTGGTGACCTTACTTTGTTAAGGCCGACGATTGGGTCATGCGTTCCCGACCCGAAAGAGGACCGGCTTGATCCCCGCCATCGAGGCCGCCGCGCTGCGGCGCAGCTACAAGCAGCGGAAGAAGGAGCCGAAGACCGCCCTGGACGGGCTGTCGCTGAGCGTGGCCCAGGGGGAGATCCATGGCCTGCTCGGCCCGAACGGCGCGGGCAAGACCACACTCGTGAAGATCCTCGCCACGATCCTGCTGCCGTCGGACGGGACGGCGGCCGTCCACGGAAGGGACGTCGTCACCGAGACGGCGGCCGTCCGGGAGCTGATCGGGGTGGTGCTCGGCGGCGACCTCGGACTGTACGGACGGCTCAGCGCCCGCCGCAATCTGCGGTTCTTCGGCACCCTGTACCGGCTGGACGCCGCGACCGTCGACCGGCGTGCCGACGAGCTGCTGGAACGAGTCGGGCTCGCCGACCGCGCCGACGACCGTGTCGAGTGGTACTCGCGCGGCATGAAGCAGCGGCTGCATCTGGCGCGCGGGCTGCTGCACCGGCCCGAGGTGCTGTTCCTCGACGAGCCGACGGCGGGGCTCGACCCGGTGGCCGCCGCCGAGTTCCGCACCCTGATCAGGGAGCTGCGCGCCGAAGGCAGGACCGTCCTGCTGGCCACCCACGACCTGGACGAGGCCGCCGCCCTGTGCGACCGGATCTCGCTGATCGACCAGGGCCGCCTGCTGTTCAGCGGGCCGCCGTCGGAGGCGGGCCGGTTCCTCGGCAGCCGCGAATGCGTCGAGTTCACCCACCCGGATCCGGCGCACGCCGAGGCCGTCGCGGCCCTGGACGGGGTCCTGTCGGTCGACCCCGGCGCCAGCGGGACGTGGCGGGCGCACGCCGGTGACGAGGCGGCCACCGCGCGGATCCTGCGGCTGCTGCTCGACCGGGGCGTGCTGACCGGCCGACGGGCCGAACCGTCGCTGGAAGAAGTCTATCTGCGCGTCATGGGGGAGCGGGGGCTGAAGGTATGAGGGTGGTGTGGCGGTCGTTCCTGCTGGAACTGGACCTGGCCAGGCGGAGCCCAGGACATCTGCTGATCCTGGTCGTCGCGGCGATGCAGTCGACCACGCTGCTGGCGTTGGCGCTGGCCAACGACCGGCCGGGCACCGTCGTCAACGCCGTGCTCGCGCCGGGGCTGACCGGGCTGTGGATCGCGGCGCTCAATCTGGCGGGTGAGGTGATCGCCGGAGAGCGGTGGGGCGGACGGCTCGAGTTGCTGGTCGCGACGCCCGCTCCGCTCGCGCTGATCGTGTTCGGCCGGGTGCTGGCCGTCGTGCTGTTCGGCGGGCTGACTTTCGGCGAGGCATGGCTGATCGCCGCGGTCGGGTTCGGGCAGGTCGTGCCGGTCGCCGACCCGGTGACGTTCCTGCTCGCGGTGCTCCTCACCGCGTTCGCGATGGCCGGGACGGCGACCCTGCTGGCGTCGGCGTTCGTCCTGTCGCGCGCCCTGGACGTGCTGCAGAACTCCCTCAGCTACCCCTTCTACATTCTGGGCGGTGTGTTCGTGCCGATCGTGCTGCTGCCGGGCTGGATCCAGCCGCTGAGCAGGCTGGTGTTCCTGTCCTGGAGTGCCGACCTGCTCCGGGGCGCGCTGCGCGGCGACCCGGCGGGGCCGGGACCGTTCGCGGCGATCGTGCTGCTGGGCGCCGGGGCGCTGGCGGGCGGGCTGGTGCTGACCCGCTCGTGCGTCGACCGGCTGCGCCGTGACGGATCGGTGGGCCACGCGTGAGGCTCACTCTGCGGATCGTCGGGCAGACCGTGCTGCTCGGCTTCGCCGACCTGCGGGCCGTCTACACCTGGCGGACCTGGACGTTCGGCTGGCTGGCCAGGCTGCTCTGCCAGGCGTCGTTCTTCGCGCTGGTCGGCCGGTTCGTCGGCGACGACGCCACGATGCGGTTCGTGCTCGTCGGCAACATCGTGATGGTCGCCTGCCTCGAGGGCACCATCGTGATCATCTCTCTGGCGGGGGAGCGGGCCAACGGGACGCTGCCGCTGCTCGCCACCGCGCCCGCCGGGCACCTGCCGCTCTATCTGGCGCGCGGGCTGCACTGGCTGGCGACCGGGATGACCAGTTCGCTGGTCGCCTGGGCGGTGCTGCCGCCGCTGCTGGGCGTGCCGCTGCCGTGGCCGCAGGCGCTCCACGCCGTGCCGGTCTTCCTGGTGATCGGGCTCAGCAGTTACTGCTATGGGGCGTTTCTCGCCGGGATCTCGGTGCGGGTGTGGGGCGTCGACTGGATCGTGCTCAACCTGGCCTACGGGCTGGTGATGGTGTTCTGCGGGGTGGACGTGCCGACCACGTTCTGGCCCGCGCCGATCGAGGCCGTCACCGGCTTCCTGCCGCTGACCCACGGGCTGCACGCCGTCCGGGAGGTGCTGGCGGGCGCGTCGGCCGGGGACGTGCTGGCCGACGTGGGGCTGGAGGCGCTGGTCGGGCTTGGCTGGTTCGCGCTGGCCGCGGTGTCGATGGAGCGGCTGGTGGCGTCAGGCCGCAGGAACGGGACGCTGACGATCTAGCGCGGTGGGTCGCCGAGATCCTCCGACGGCCCCCAGCCGGGCGTGTCGGGCCCGGCCGCGGGCCATTCGGCGGTCGGCTCGTTCCTGACCAGGACGGTCCCGGTCAGGACGGGCTTCGGCCGGTGCTTGCCGGTGTCCGGGACCGGTCTGCGGATCTGCTGGCCGCGCCGGAACACCAGGATCGCGGCCAGCGCGCACGCCGCGAGCAGCGCACCGAGCCACAGGCTCTGGCCGAGGGCGAGCGCCGCCGGCACCTCGTCGTCGCTGCCGCTCAGGGCGGTGTCGGCGGGCGCGGACTCGTTGCCCGGATAGGTGTACACGGGTTCTGACGCGCCGAACGTCACCACCTCGGTCGGCTGGCCGGTCGGTGTGAGGGTCGCGGACGACGACGGCGTTCCCGGGACACTCGGCAGCAGGCCGGACGGAGCGGTGACCGGATTGCTCGCGGTCGGCAGCGTGCCCGGCGGGGGGTAGGTGGCCGGCGGGTAGTTCGCCGGTGGCGGGGTCGTCGCGGGGGGAGGGGTGGTGGCGGGCGTCGAGGACGGCCGGGGGGACGACGTCGCGGTCGCCGCCGTCCGGAACTTGATCTTCTTGTACTCCCAGGCGGCCTTCACGTTGTCGGCCCTGGTCCAGACCCCGAGTTTGATCGTGACGGGCTGGCTGCTGGCGGCCAGCCGGATCGTGAACGGGATCGTCATACCGGGGGCGTCGACGTCGCCGAGCTTGCAGTAGCCCTGCGGGGAGCGGGTGCAGATCGCGCTGATCGTCACGCCGGTCTTCGGTTCGGCGGAGAACGACAGGGTGCCGTTCTTGGCCGGGTCGCCCGTCGCGGCCACCCAGACCTGTCCCTGGACGGCCATGCCGCTGCGCGGCTTGTCGGTGACGACGGTGGTGTGCACGACCAGCGTGCTCGCCGCCGGTTCGGCTCCGGCGCCGCTCGCTCCCAGGGGGATCAGGGAGAACGCGACGAGACCGAGGGCCAGTGCGGTGGCCGGTACACGCATGGTCGGGGATTCCTCCCACAGAAGGGGATTGGTGTGCTTCAGGGGGAGGTCTGAAGGTCAGCCGATACTACTGGATTCCGGAGAATTGTCAGTGGTCGTCCCCGCCGTTTCCCGGTAGAACTGTCTCCCCAGCTCACACCCCCGGAGCGCTCGCCTCATGGCCCCTCGCCTCTCCACCGGACCCGCCCGGCCACCCTCGGCCACGAGCGGCGCCTGGACGCGGGTCCGTGCGGGGCTGGACGCCGCGGACGCCGAGCCGGTTGCCGTCCGGGTCGGTGA
>NZ_BAAGZI010000472.1:0-4136 GCF_054778695.1 Actinocorallia lasiicapitis | reverse complement strand
GGGCCTCGATCGGGCTGCTCGGCCAGCACGCCGCGGACCCCGCCCAGGTCGCCGCGCTCGCCGCGCTGGCCGCCGCCTCCACCGCCCGGTACGGGCGGATCGCTCCCGGACCGATCCGGGTCGACGAACTGCCCGAGGAGATCACCGCCGAGGAGGCCCTCGCCCTGACGCCCGGATTCCGGCCGCCGTCCGCGCTCTGGGCGCTGGTCGGAGCGGGCGGCGACACACTCGGCCCCGAGGGGATCGACCTGCTGGGCGACGGGCCCGCGTTCATCGTCTCGGGACCGCCCCGCTCCGGCCGGTCCACGGCCCTGGCGACCATGACCAGGACCCTGCTCGCCCGGGGCGTCCCCGCGCTGATCATCACTCCGCGCAAGTCGCCGCTGCGGGAGCTGCGCGGCCTGCCCGGGGTGCTGGGCGTGCTCGACGCCCACGCCGACCCCGAGGAAGTCGAGGCGCTGACGGCCGACGAGCACCGGTTCGTGGTGGTCGTCGACGACGCCGAACTGATCGACGAGCAGGAGCTCGCCGAACCCGTCCACGCGCTGCTCCGCTCCGGCCGGGACGCCGAACACGCCGTCCTGCTCGCGGGCACCACCGAGGACCTGCTCCGCGGCTACCGCGGGTTCATCGCCGACGCCCGCAAGACCAGGACGGGCCTGCTGCTGGGGATCCACTCCCCCGACGACGGCGAGCTGTTCGGGCTCCGGCTGCCCCGCAACGCCACCTACACCGGACCGCAGGGCCGCGCCCTGCTGATCGTCAACGGCAGGCCGCGGCCCGTTCAGACCGCGCTGCCGCCGACCCCGCTGGAGGAGTAGAAGGTGCGGGCCCGCAGGCCCGCATCCTCGCTAGCGGGTGGCCGCCTCGATGTTCTGGAGCGAGCGGCGGACGTCCTGGCCGCCGTCGTCGAGCGCCACGGCCATCTTGTCGAAAGCCGCCTTCGCCTCCGACCAGGCGGCGCGGAACCTGTCCGCGCCCGGACCCCACCAGATCTCGGTCGAACCGACCGTGCGGCCGTTCAGGTCCTTGATCAGGGCGTCCAGGTTCTTGCTGTGCTTGTTGAAGAGGCGAGCGAGCTCTTCCATCTGCGCGATGTTTCCGCCGCGACGGTCCGCACCCATGGCCGGGGTCCCTTCCCTAGGGGGGATCTGACGTTCCTGTAACAGGACACACCACTTGAGGTACCCCGCGCGTCCGGCATCGTGGCCGTATCCGGCCAAACGGAGGCTTGTAACTCCTCTACCTGGGCAGGTGTCCGGAATAAGGAGGCGGTTATGGGGGGCTTGAGTGCAGGTCTCTAGACTCCGGTCCAAGTGGGTCGAAGTGATCCCCCACAAGGGGTTCTCAGGGATGGAGACACGACGGTGCGGAAAGTCTTGATCGCCAACCGGGGTGAGATCGCCGTGCGGATCGCGCGGGCTTGCCGGGACGCGGGGCTGGGCAGCGTCGCGGTCTACTCCGAGCAGGACCTGGACGCCCTGCACGTCCGGGTGGCCGACGAGGCGTACGCGCTGGGCGGCCAGTCGGCCGCCGAGTCCTACCTCGTGGTCGACAAGCTGCTGAACATCGCCCGCGAGTCCGGGGCGGACGCCGTCCACCCCGGCTACGGGTTCCTGGCCGAGAACGCCGACTTCGCCCAGGCCGTCATCAACGCGGGGCTGACCTGGATCGGGCCGCCGCCCGCCGCGATCACCGCGCTCGGCGACAAGGTCCAGGCCCGGCATATCGCCCAGAAGGTGGGGGCTCCGCTGGTCGCGGGCACCGCCGACCCGGTCTCGGGAGCCGACGAGGTCGTCGCGTTCGCCGAGGCGAACGGGCTGCCGATCGCGATCAAGGCGGCGTTCGGCGGCGGCGGGCGCGGGCTGAAGGTCGCCCGGACCCTCGAAGAGGTGCCCGAGCTGTACGAATCGGCGGTCCGGGAGGCCGTGGCGGCGTTCGGGCGCGGCGAGTGCTTCGTCGAGCGGTACCTGGACCGGCCCCGGCACGTCGAGACCCAGTGCCTGGCCGACTCCCACGGCAACGTCGTGGTCGTGTCGACCCGTGACTGCTCGCTCCAGCGCCGGCACCAGAAGCTCGTCGAGGAGGCCCCGGCCCCGTTCCTGACGGCCGAGCAGCTCGACCTGCTGTACACCTCGTCCAAGGCCATCCTGAAGGAGGCCGGGTATGTGGGCGCGGGGACGTGTGAGTTCCTCGTCGGGCAGGACGGCACCATCTCCTTCCTCGAGGTCAACACCCGGCTCCAGGTCGAACACCCCGTCACCGAGGAAGTCACCGGGATCGACCTGGTGCGGGAGATGTTCCGGATCGCCGACGGCGAGCCGCTCGGCTACGGCGACCCCGAGGTCCGCGGCCACTCCATCGAGTTCCGGATCAACGCCGAGGACGCGGGCCGCGGTTTCCTGCCCGCCCCCGGCACCATCACCGCGCTGACCGCGCCGACCGGGCCCGGGGTCCGGCTGGATGCCGGGTATGTGGCCGGGCAGACCGTTCCGCAGGCGTTCGACTCGCTCGTCGCCAAGCTGATCGTCACCGGCGCCACCCGTGAGCAGGCCATCGAACGGTCCCGGCGGGCGCTCGCCGAGTTCGTCATCGACGGGATGCCGACCGTGATCCCGTTCCACCGCGACGTCCTCACCCAGCCCGACTACATCGACGCGCCGTTCCGCGTCCACACCCGGTGGATCGAGACCGAGTACGACAACACGATCGAGCCTTACGCGGGCGCGACCGAGATCGACGAGGCCGGCGAGCGGCAGACCGTCACCGTCGAGGTGGGCGGCAAGCGGCTCGAGGTGGTCCTTCCGGCCGGTCTGGGCGCGGGAGCGGCCCCGGCCGCCGCCAAGGCGGCGCCCAAGCGGGGTGGCAAGAAGGGCGGCGCGAAGGCCGCGTCCGGCGACTCCCTGGTCAGCCCGATGCAGGGCACCATCGTCAAGATCGTCGCCGCGGACGGCGCGACGGTCGCCGCCGGCGACACCATCGTCGTCCTCGAGGCCATGAAGATGGAGCAGCCGCTCACCGCCCACAAGGCCGGCACCGTCACCGGCCTCACCGCCGAAGTAGGCCAGACCGTCACCAGCGGCGCCCCCATCTGCGACATCAAGGACTAACGGCCGCCTGACTCGCGGGACGGGGGGAATTTACGGTCCGTTGGGCCGTGGCGGCGCAGTATGGAGCCATGTGCACCTTGCGCGTCACGGCCCTTCTGCTTCTTGTGCTGCTGCTCGGCCCGTTCGGCGGGGCGGCCCACGCGGCGTCCCGGCTGGGCGTGCCGGATCCGAACACGGTTTCGGCGGGGCTGCGCGGGGACCGGCTGTACGTGGAGCCGGGGCAGGGCGAGCTGGACGCCGCGGGGGCCGAACGGGTCAGGAAGGCGCTCGCCGACGCCGGGACGCCGATCTACCTGGTCGTGACCGGGCCGATCGACGACGCGGCGGAGCGGACCAGGCTGCTGTCGTCCGTGGCGCGCGGGGTCGGGAGCGTCGGGGTCTACGGGCTGATGGCGGGGCGGCACTTCCAGGCCGGGTCGACGGGGCGGACCGGGCTGAAGGGCGGGGAGGCCGACGAGCTGGCCGTCGACGCCGTCCAGGGCAACCAGGGGGACGCCGCCGGGGTGCTGCTCGACTTCGTCGACGAGGTGGACGTCGCCGCCGGGAAGAAGGCGTCGGGCACCGAGCAGATCGTCAACTATGTGCTGCTCGGGCTGCTGATCGTCGCGGCGGCCGGGCTGTTCGTGTTCTTCCGGCGGCGGAAGCGGCGGCAGGCCGAGGCGGCGGCCCGGCAGGTCGCGGAGCTGCGGGCCGGGGTGCAGGAGGACGTTACGCTGCTCGGCGAGGACATCGCGGCCCTCGACCTGAACGTGGTGGACCCGGCGCTCGACCCGGTCACCCGCGAGGAGTACACCAAGGCCCTGGACTCCTACGACCGGGCCAAGGCCGCCACCGACGCGATCCGGCAGCCGCAGGACGTCCAGCGCGTCACCGAGGCCCTGGAGGACGGGCGGTATGAGATGACGGCCGTCCGGGCGCGGCTGGCGGGCGATCCGGTGCCCGAGCGGCGCGCGCCCTGCTTCTTCAACCCGCAGCACGGGCCGTCGGTCCGGGACGTGCTGTGGGCGCCGCCCGGTGGCGCGGCCC
>NZ_BAAGZI010000471.1:0-4143 GCF_054778695.1 Actinocorallia lasiicapitis | reverse complement strand
TGAGAGTGCTCACTCACCAGCGGCTACCAGGCACCGAGTCTGCCAGTGAGGCTCACCCGGTAGCTCCCATTAGGGGGTGGCGGGGTCGGGGGGTGGGTCGATGAAGCGGTCGGGCCAGGTGAGCACGGATGGGAGCCAGGGGGTGTGTAGTGATGAGGAGAGATGGTCGAGGTGGTCGGCCGGGTCGAGGCCGACGGTGACGGTGGGGAGGTCCTCCTCGTAGGGGTCGGGCTGGGTGCCCAGCAGCGCGGTCAGGGCGACGGGCCGGTTGGCGGGCAGGTCCGTCGACAGGGGGTGGCGGCGCAGCGAGCGGAGACGCTGGCCGAGCTTCGCGTCAGGGGCCTGCTGGCGCAGGCCAGGCAGGACGTAGTCGAGCGGCGGGGCCAGCGCATGAGGGTCGGGCGCCGGGGCGTCCAGCGGGAAGAGCTTGTCGAGCTCGTGCAGCCAGCGAAGCTGCGGGATCACGAACGCGGGGCCGGGCGGCTCCGGCGCGGGCCTCGCCCCGTAGGCGTTGAGCAGCCCCGTGGCCGCGGCTGTGACGGCCGTCGTCAGATCCGCCGGATCGAACGCCGTGCGCAACGCCAGCGCCCGACGCCCGATCGCCCGGTCGAGGACGGTCGCCAACATGCACTCCCGCAGCCGCGGCGCGAGCTTCGACCAGGCACGCCCCAGCTCGGGCGGGACCGCGGGCAGCGTCCGGTTGGTGAGATGCGCCAGCACCAGGGTGTCGGCCCAGAGCCGCAGCCACGCCTGCTCCGCCGAACCCGACAGCAGATCCGCCTCCCGCAGCTCCCGCAGCGAACAGGCACGGCCGCCCTTGCACTCCGTGCCGCACGCGACCGAACGGCGCCCCGAGATCGGCGGCGGCGGCCCCGGCACGGCCTCCTCCCTGTCCTCACCCCACGGCACCCGGACGCGCAGCGGCCGGTCCATCCCGTCCGCGAACACCGCCGCGACGCCCGGCCGCAGCGACACCACCTCACGCGACTGATCAGCGTCGAGGTTCATCGCCGACCCCACCACATGCCGGTCGTCAAAGGCCGGCAGCCGATGGACGATCTTCAACGCGGTGTTCTTCACGACGTCGGGGATCAGCTTCACCGGGATCTGCTCCGCCACCACGATCCCCTCCCCGTAAGCCCGGATCTCGGCCAGCAGCCCCGCGAACAGTTCGACGGCGTGCGCGCTGGACGAATCCCGGTTCCGCAGCAGCCGGTGCGCCTCCTCGATGACGATCACATGCCGCAGCCCGCTCGACTTGGCGGTCCGCTCCCGCATCCGCAGATGCTCCACCACCCGGATGATCAGCGTGCCCATGAGGAACGCCTTGTCCTCGTCGTTGGCCACGTCCTCGATGGCCAGCACGACGTTCTCGCGCAGCAGCCCCCCGATGTCGGCGTCATGCCCGCCCTCGAAGAACCGGCCCGCCGAACCGATCCGCAGGGACCGCAGCCGGACGTCCACGAACCCCTTGACGTCCGACATCAGCTCCTTGCCGTACCCGACGTCGTCGATCACCTCCAGCGCCGCCTGCTGGAGCTGCTCCAGAGTCGGGACGGCCGGCGGCACCATGTTCGGGCCGGGTTTCGCGCCGCCCGTCACGACGTCCCACCCGCATGACTCGTACACCCGCTGCAGCGCCTGCGCGATGATCTGCGGGAACGGCTCCTCGGCGTCGAACGCCGCCTGGAACAGCGCCCGAACCATGTCGATATGCGCCTGCACCGGATAGCCGGGCTCCGGGCAGAGCGGGTTCAACGACAGCGGCACCGCGCCCGGATCGGACGGGTTCACGACCGTCACCGGATGCCCGATCCGCCCCGCCATCGCCGCGTACTCGGCCTTCGCCGGCTCGATCGCCAGCCACGGCACACCCGCCTTGGTGAGCTGTTCGAGCAGATGCCGGACGGTCTGCGACTTGCCCGAGCCCGTCGCGCCCGTCACGAACGCGTGCCTGTTCAGAGTCTCCAACGGCACCGTGAACCGGCCGACGACCCTGTCCTGCCCGTCCAGGATCGCGCCGAGGTCGAGCCCGCCGCCCGGCGTCTCGGACGTCACGTCGAAGAAACCCGAATCCAGCACCCGCACGCCCGGCACCTCACGCCGCGGCAGCCCGGCCAGCGCCGCCAGCGCCCCCGCCGACGCCACGAACGGGAACCCCTCCTCGGAGCCGCCGAGCGCTTCGCCGAACGCCCCCAGCTGACGCCCCGTCCGCAGCCGGTACGGATGGTGGCCCAGCTCCATCGAACCGACCAGGACCGGCGCGATCTGCTCCAGCTCCGCCGGGGTCGCCGCACCCGCCATCACCCGGACGTTCCACAGCCCCGCCTCACGGAACGCGTCCAGCTCCGCCAGCCGGCGCTCCGCCCGCTCCACGCCGCTCTGGTCGTCACGGCGGAGGATGCGCAGCTCGTGCCGGAGCTCCCTGATCTCGGCGTCGAGCATCTGCTCGGGGCATGGATCGGCCGTCACCAGCCAGCCGAACGGCCGACCCAGCAGCGTGACCAGCATCTGCTCGAACAGCGACGACCGCTGCTCCTGCGCCGTCGCCAGCGGCGGGGCCTGCCGGCCGGGGCAGCGAGTCCACACCATGCGTGCCGCGTCGGCCAGCCAGCCGTCACCGCACTCCGAGCCGCGTGCCCCGTTCGGGAACAGCAGGTTGCCGTCGGCGGAGCCCGCGTTCGTCACCAGCTCCAGTGGCGACCCGCCGCCGCGCGACAGCCACCCCACCACGAACGGACGCCGCTGCTGCGCCGCCGAGAGCACGGCGGGCAGCACCGTCACGAAATCCCACTCCGCGGAGGAGACCCGTTCGGGGACGGGGATCGCTTCGATCCGGAACCAAGGTCCCTGCGCTGTCATCACCTCTTCATGATGCACACCGCAAACACCCCGAACCGACTTATCCACAGGGGGGTTTCGGTCGAGATTCAGATGTCCTCACGCTTGCGGTCGGGCAGGTCGTGGTCGGCGGCGACCTTGTTCCAGAGGTCGAGGAACTTGGTCTTCGCGGCTCCGGCCTTGTCGTTCCAGTCCTGGAGACGGTCCGCGGCGTCGCCGTCGCAGCCGCCTTCGTCCTCGAGGAACTCGACGGCCTGCTCGTTGGCGTCGATCGAGGTCTGGAGGGCCGATTTGAGTGCGCTCTTCAGCTCGTCGCCCTGGTCGAGGGCGCCGACGTCGAGGGCGTCGGCGTCGTCGAGCTGCTGCTTGCGCTCGGTGATCGCCTTGCGGAACGTCGACAGGTCGTCGCTCTTGTCGGCGCACGTGTAGCTGATGCTCGACAGCTTCTTACGGCTGGACGTCATGTCGGCGAGGATGTCGTCGACGGCCGTGGCCTGCGCCTTCGCGTCCCCTGACGGCTCCTTGTCGCCGGAGTCGTCCGACGGCTGCTCCGCGGCGGGTTTGTCCTCTTTCGTGGCGGATGTGCCGGGGTCGGCGGCCAGGTTTCCGCTGCCGTCGTCCTCGTTCTTCCAGAAGACGTAGCCGACGACGAGCAGCGCCGTCAGCAGCGCCGCGACCAGCCCCGCCAGCAGCGGCCCACGCCACCGCGGCCCGTCGTCGGGCAGCCACTGCTCCACATCGGACCGCGAACGCCCACTCCCACCACCGTACGACTGCGCTTCGGGCCGCCCCGCGTTCCACTGCTGCGGCTGCTCCGCCCACGGCCTCCCCTGCGCCGCCGGCTGCTCGGCCCACGGCCGCTCCTGCGAACCCCAGGGCCGCTCGACGTCCGCCGCCGCCCTCCCGCTCGCCCCGACATCCCCTCGCCCACCCTGCTCCCGAGCCAACCCCCCAGCCCAAGGCCGTTCAGGATCAGCACCCTGCTCAGCGCGCGCCGCCCAAGGCCGCTCGGCTTCACCCGGCTGTTCGGCCCAGGGCCGCTCAGGGTCGGCAGGCTGCTCGGCGCGTCCCACCCAAGGCATCCCAGCCTCACCAGGCTGTTCGACCCAGGGCCGCTCAGGGTCAGCAGGCTGTTCAGCGCGCGTCGCCCAGGGCCGCTCGGCCTCTCCAGGTTGCTCGGCCCAGGGCCGCTCAGGGTCGGCAGGCTGCTCGGCGCGCGCCGCAAAAGGCCGTCCGGCTTCGCCCGATCGCTCGGCCCACGGCCGTTCGGGGTCGGCGGACTGCGCCGCCCAGGGCCGCTCG
>NZ_BAAGZI010000470.1:0-4151 GCF_054778695.1 Actinocorallia lasiicapitis | reverse complement strand
GCCGTGAACACCGGGGTGAGGGCCCGGTGCTCGGCCTCCAGCCGGTCGATCAGCTTGCGGTACTTGAGCTGGCCGCGCGACCGCCGCCAGCTCTGCCGCACCAGCTTGACCTGCGCGGTGACGCCCTCGGGGGTCAGCGGTTCGGCCAGCCGGTAGCGCAGGCGCAGGTCCTCGGGCGGCTGGTCGCCCGACGCCCGCGCCGGTTCCAGCACCTCGCTCTTGTAGTCGTCGTCGAACGACACCCGTTAGCTCACCTGCACGCGCGAGAGGTTGCGGCGCGAGGTCTCGACGTCGTCCTCGGACATCCCGCCGACGTCCACCTGGAGCTCCAGCCGTTCGCCGGTCTCCTTCTCCTCGGCGGTGACGTGCAGCAGCCCCGAGGAGTCGAGCGTGAACGTGACGGCGATCGGCCAGCCCGCGCCCTTTCCGGGCGGCACCCGCACTGAACCGGTCGCGATCTCGTTGTTGTCGGACGGCTCCGCCGACGGCACCGCGCCCGCCTGCTCCATCACCCGGACGTCGGCCGAGGTCTGCTCGTCGTGGACGGTGAAGAAGTCCTCCGACTTCGACGCGGGCAGCTCGTCGTTGGCCAGCACCAGATGCACGACCTCCTCGGCGCGGGTGTCGCGGTTGAGCACCACGATCCCGAACGCCCGCGACGCCACCGTCTTGATCTTCCGGGCGGCGATCTGCTTCTGCTGCTCGGCCGAGAGCCCCGCCCTCGTCGCCATCTCCTCAGCCTGGTCGGCGGCGCCCTCCATGAGCAGCCGCCGGAAGGTCTCCTCGAACGCGTACAGCGCCGCGCCCTTCGCGACGGCCAGATCGGGATCCTGCAGGCGCGGCGCCAGCCCGAGCTCGGTCTCCAGCCGGGCGGCCACCGCGGGCATCTTGGTCGAGCCGCCGACCAGCACCAGGTCGTCGTAGTCCTCGACGCCCTTCTCGCGCGCGATCCCCAGGGTACGGCCGGTGATCTCGACGGTCCGGTCGAGCAGATCCTTGGTGATCTCCTCGAAGGCGTCGCGGGTGATCTCGACGGTCGAGACCCGGCCGCCGTGCATCACCCGGACGATGTGCTGGGTGCGCGAGGTCAGCGCCTTCTTGGCCTCTTCGGCGTCGCGGCGGAGCTGCTGCTCGGTCTGCTTGTCGTCGAGGGGGTCGCCCGCGTCGGGGTGCTCGGCCTTGAACCGGTCGGCCAGATGCTCCACCAGCCGCGAGTCCCAGTCGGCGCCGCCCAGCTCATGGTCGCCGTCGGTGCAGATCACCTCGATGTGGCCGTCGCGCAGCGCGATGACCGTGGTGTCGAAGGTGCCGCCGCCCAGGTCGTAGACCAGGATCGTGCGGTCGCGTTCGGGGTTGAGCACCCCGTAGGTGACGGCCGCGGCGATCGGCTCGGAGATGATGTCGATGACGTTCAGCCCGGCGATCCGCCCGGCCTTCCTGGTGGCGTCGCGCTCCGCGGCCCCGAAGTAGGCCGGGACCGTGATCACGACGTCCCGCGCCACCTCCCCGGTGACGGTCTGCGCGTCGGTCGCGAGCTTCAGCAGGATGAACGCCGACAGCTCCTCGGGGTTGTACTCGAACCCGTGGATCGCGCGGGGCACGTCACGGCCCATGTCGCGCTTGATCAGGCTGACCACGTTGTCGGGGTAGAGCACGGCCGTGTCCTTGGCCTGCGCGCCCACGATGACGTTGTCACCGGACTCGAAGTACACCACCGAGGGGGTGGTGTCGGTGCCTTCCAGATTCCGCAGGACGGTCGGCCGTCCCACGTCGTCGATGCTGGCGATGCACGAGTAGGTGGTGCCCAGGTCGATCCCGTAAACAGCCATGCCCTCAGTCTTCCTGATACTTACCGACACGGACTTGTGCTCTGCGGACGATCTGCTCGCCCCGGGTGAAGCCGTCGGAACAGACTTCGACCACACGGCCGTCGAGCGCCTTGTCCTCGACGGGCGCGGCGCCCAGGGGGCGGTGCAGGTCCCGGTCGTAGACGTCGCCGGGGGAGACGTCGTACTTCTCGACCCCGGTACGGCCCAGCGCCTCGGCGAGCTCATCGCCGATCATCGCCAGCAGCGGGGCGACGTTCGCGGAGTCCGGCGGGGTCAGCTCCGCGCGGCGGACGACGTCGTACAGCCGGAAGAGCGCGGCCCGCACCGGTTCGTGCATCTGCTGGAGCTCGCCACGGCGCAGGAGCTGGTTCTCCTCGTGCAGCCGGTCGATGATCTCCTCGCGGTGCCTGGCGCGCTCCTGCTCCTTCTCCAGGGTCGCGGACAGACCGGAGAGGACGGCGTGGATCTCGACCAGGGACACCTCGGGCCGATCTTCGTCGGGCGGGCCGGATTTATCTGGCCCGGATTCACCTGACTTCGGGGTACTCGACACGTGCAGCAACCTTAACGGGCGGTCACCGGCCACGATAGGGCTTGCTGTTCTTTCACCGCCGGGTAACAGTAAGGAAACGTGCATCGTGCACGATAGGAACACGAAGCACTACTGGAGGTGACCTACATGCTCTTGCGCATCCGCGTCCGCCTGCCGGACCGACCGGGGTCACTGGGCAGGGTCGCGCGTACGCTCGGCGCCGCGGGCGCCGACGTCGTGCAGCTCGCCGTCCTGGAGAACGAGTCGGGCCGCGCGCTGGACGACTTCACCGTCGCCTGGCCGACCGGGGTCTCGGCGGACCGGCTCATCGCCGGGCTCGACGCCGTGCCCGGCGTCACCGTCGAGGGGCTCTGGCCGACCGTCGAACCGCAGGGCGCGCATCCCGACGCCGCCCTGATCGGCCAGCTCGCCGGCCGTCCCGAGGACGGCATGACGATCCTCACCGACGCCCTGCCGGGGATCCTGTCCGCCGACTGGGCGGGGCTGCTGCACGTCACCCCGGGCAAACTGGTGCACACCAGCCCCGCGGGCGACGGGGTCGAGGCCCCGGAGATCGGCGAGGCGGTACGGCTGCGCGCCTTCCAGGCCCCCGACGGCACCCAGTACGGCCTGGCTCCGCTGCGCGGCGTCGATCTGGCGGTGCTCGTGGCGCGTTCCAACGCGCCGGAGTTCCACTCCACGGAGATGACCCGGCTGGAGCAGCTCGTGGGCGCGGCCTCCGCGGTCCTCGGCGAACGGGTCTCCCTGCTCGTCTAAAGCTCGATGCGGTAGAGCAGGTGGCGGGCCTTGGGGTGGCCCGCCTCGACCAGCGGATGGTCGAAGTCGCCGTCGGGGTCGCGCCGCATCCCCAGCCGTTCCGCCACGGCCTGGGACCGCAGATTGCGCGTCGCAACCATCGCGACGACCTCCCCGAGGCCCCGCGCGCGGGCGAATTCCAGGCAGCCGCGGGCCCCCTCGGTGGCGTAGCCGCGCCCCCACTGCGCGCGGGCCAGCCGCCAGCCGATCTCGACGGCCGGCGTGAAATGCGCCTCGAACGGCACATCCTGCAGCCCGATGAAGCCGATGAACTCCCCGGTGTCGATCCGCTCGGCGGCCGCCATGCAGTAACCCGTCTCGGCGAGCCGCTCGGTCTGCCTGTCGACGCTCGCGTCCGACTCCTCGGGGGTCCTGACCGAGGGGAAATGCTCCATCACCTCGGGATCGAGGTTCAACGCGGCGTACGGCGCGCGGTCGGTGTCGCGCCAGGGGCGCAGCAGCAGTCTCTCGGTGCGGATCTCGAACATGATCGCAGCCTAGTGGTCCATTATATGAGACTTGATTCCCAGAGTATGAGATACGCGGCTAGGCTCCGAACATGACGAACCGCGAGAAGTACACCCATGGTCACCATGACTCCGTGCTGCGTTCGCACCGCTGGCGGACCGTCGACAACTCCGCCGCGTATGCCGCGCGGTACTTCGTGGCCGGGGCCCAGGTTCTGGACGTCGGGTGCGGGCCCGGGACGATCAGTGCTGACATCGCCGCACGGGTGGCCGGGCGTGACGGGCGCGGGCGTGAAGGCCGGGTGGTCGCGATCGACCTGGCCGAGGGGGTGCTGGCGGAGGCCGCGGCCCACGCCGCGGAGCAGGGCGTCACCGGCATCGTGTTCGAGGCGCGCGACGTCTACGACCTGCCCTACGCCGACGGCGCGTTCGACGTCGTCCACGCCCACCAGACCCTGCAGCACGTCGCCGACCCGGTGCGCGCGCTGCGCGAGATGCGGCGCGTGT
>NZ_BAAGZI010000469.1:0-4152 GCF_054778695.1 Actinocorallia lasiicapitis | reverse complement strand
CGCTGGTCGCCCGGCTGGTCGCCGAGCCGGGCTCGGGGACCCTCGCGCCGTTCGCGCTCCGCCGGGACAAGTCGTATGTGTTCGCGCCGGGCGGGCGGGCCGCGATCGGGTACCGGGTGCTGTTCGGGGTGGCCGTCGCCGGGGGCGATCCGGTCGGTGATCCGCGGTCGCATCCCGCGGCCGTCGGCGCGTTCCTGGAGCTGTGCGCGCGGAACGGGTGGCGGCCCGCGGTGCTGGCGGCGGGCCGGGAATGGCCGGGGATGAAGCAGATCGGGATCGGCGACGAGGTGGTGCTGACGCCCGCCGGATTCACGCTGGCCGGACGGGCGATGCGCAACGTCCGCCAGGCCGTGCGCCGCACCCACAACGCCGGGGTGAGAACGGAGATCCTCGCGGAGAGGGAACTGTCACCCGCGCTCCGGGAGTCGCTGCTGGAGATCGCCCGGCTGTCGCTGGGCGGCGCGGCCGAACGCGGCTTCTCGATGAACCTCGACGAGCTGCTGACCGGACGGCATCCGGGCTGTGTCGTCACGGTCGCCTACCTCGGCGCGCGGCCGATCGCGTTCCAGCGGTACGCCCGCTGCGGCGATGGCCTGTCCCTGGACGCGATGCGCCGCCACCCGGCCGCGCCCAACGGGGTCCACGAACGGCTGATCGCCGATCTGGTCGCCGCCACCGACGCCCCGGCCGTCTCGTTGAACTTCGCGGCCTTCCGCGAGCTCCTCGACGCCGCGGACCGCACCCTGCCCGAACGGCTCGGCTACCGCGTCCTGCATCTGCTCGATCCGCTGATCGCGGTCGAGTCGCTCTATCTGTTCAACCGCAAGTTCCACGGCGCGTACGTGCCGCGCGGTGTGGTGGTGCGCTCCTGGCTCGATCTGGGCTGGGTCGCGGCGGCCCTTCTCACCCTGGAGTTCGGCCGGGTCGCGCCGCCCGCGAACGTGCCCGCCGGCCGGCCGGCGGAGGTCTCCGCCCTGCACCGGTGACGAGCCGCTCCCCCACGCTAGATGACCGGCTCCCCCTCGCGGTGCTACATTACCAAGCGAGCGCTTGGTACATACGAGGGCAGGAGCGAAGCGACGCCATGAGATTCTCGACCTTTCACCTCTTCCACAGGTTTCCTGGCATGTCGGCTCGGGACGTGTACGACTACCAGATCGAGGTGGTCGAGCTCCTGGAAGAGCTGGGATTCGACGGGGTCTGGCTGGCCGAGCACCACTTCCGGGACTACGGGCAGATCAACAACGTTTTCACCATGCTGGCGAACCTCGCGGCGCGCACCGAGCGGCTCCGCCTCGGCACCGGCATCGTGGTGCTGCCGCTGCACAACCCGATCCGCGTCGCCGAAGAGGCCGCGATGGTCGACCTGCTGTCGAACGGACGCGTCCAGATGGGGGTCGGCCGCGGCTACCAGGCGATCGAGTTCGAGTCGTTCGGGCTGTCGCTGAGCGAGGCGCGCGACCGGTTCGACGAGGCGCTCAACATGATCCTCGAACTGTGGACCGGGGAGGACGTGCACTTCCAGGGCAAGTTCTACGGCACCGGCAACCCCGTCACCCTCGCGCCGAAGCCGTTGCAGACCCCGCACCCGCCCGTGCACATCGCGGCCGTCAGCCCCGAGACGGTCGAGATCTACGCGGCGCGCGGGCTGCCGATCCTCGCCGACCCCGCCGCCCCGTTCAAGCGCATCGCGAAGGCCGCCGAAGCCTGGTACGCGACCGCCGCGGCGCACGGGATCGACACCACCAGCCCCGATCTGATCGCCGCGCGGACCGTGTACGTCGCCCCGACGATCGCGCAGGCACGCGAGGACCTCGCCCGGTTCGAGGCGTCGTTCGACCGATCCCGGATCTTCAACGCGCAGAGCGCCCCCATCGACAGCAAGACCGGCGAGATCGCCAAGGGCTTCGAATCGTGGGCCAGCAAGTACCTGAAGGGCGGCTCCGTCGGCAACGACTTCCGCTGGGAGCAGCTCGAGGTGATCGGCGACCCCGAACGCGTCGTCAACCAGATCAAGATGGTGCAGGCCATGGGGTTCGCCGAGCTGATGTGCGACTTCGGCTCCACCCGGCACGTCCCCATCGAGCACATGCGCAAGACGCTGAAGTTCTTCGCCAAGGAAGTCATGCCGGCGTTCCGCTAGACCGGCTCCCAGATCGGCCCACAGGTCAGCTCCGCAAGGCGCGAGGAGGCGCAGATGTCCGTTCATCAGCTCACACTCGGGGACGTTCTCGGCGAGCACCGGCGGGGACGGCCGCTGGACGTCGCCGCCGTCGACGGTGAGGTCCGGCTCACCTATCCGGAGCTGGACGCGAGGGTCGACCGGCTCGCCAACGCCCTCACCGCGGCCGGTGCGCAGGCCGGTGACCGGGTGCTCTGGCTCGGCCAGAACTCCTTCCGGATCCTGGAGCTGCTGCTGGCCTCGGGCCGGATCGGCGCGGTCTTCTGCCCGGCCAACTGGCGGCAGACCGCCG
This sequence comes from Actinocorallia lasiicapitis, assembly GCF_054778695.1. NCBI lineage: Bacteria > Bacillati > Actinomycetota > Actinomycetes > Streptosporangiales > Thermomonosporaceae > Actinocorallia > Actinocorallia lasiicapitis. The sequence goes on along the minus strand of NZ_BAAGZI010000469.1, from coordinate 1,678 downwards.
ACGAGCTCGGCCACATCCTGGCCGATCTCACCCCCAAGGTCATCGTCTGGGAGGAGTCGGAGGCCGTCACCGCGGCGCGGGAGGCGTGTTCGGGAGCGGCCTGGTCGCAAGAGGCGACCTGGCTGAAGTCCGGCGAACCGTACGAGGAGTTCCTCGCCGCGGGAGCCGACGGGGCGCCCGCCGCCGCCGTCACCGAGGACCTGCCCGTTCTCGCCCTGTACACGGCCGCGTTCGACGGACGGCCGAATGCGGCGCTGCTGTCGCACCGGGCGCTCATCGCGCACAGCGAGGCGCTGCTGCACCAGCGGCAGATGGAGGACGGGTTCACGTTCCTGGCGTGCGGCCCGATGTTCCATGTCGGCACGAACATGTTCGTGCTCGCGACCTTCCTGCTGGGCGGCAAGAACGTCTTCACGCCCGCCTACGAGCCGAAGGAGGTCTGCCGGCTGATCGAGGCCGAGCGGTGCACGCAGGCGTTCCTGTTCGGCCCGATGATCGACGGTCTGGTCACCGCGAACGAGGGCGGCCAGTACGACCTGAAGTCGCTGCGGTTCGTCTCCCACTCCCCCGCCTGGGACGCGATGATCACGGTCGACGCTTCGCCGTGGTGCGCGTCGAAGATGGGCGGCTACGGGCAGACCGAGGTCGGCGGGATGCTGACCTTCCTCGGGCTGGCCCCGGGCGGCCAGGGCTACGCGGGCCGGGCCAGCACGCTCGTGGCGATCCGGCTGCTCGACGCCGACGGTGTCGAGGTGCCGCCCGGCGAGGTCGGCGAGATCTGCGCGAAGGGCTGGTCGCTGTTCTCCGGCTACCACGATCGCCCCGAACTGAACGCGGTGAAGGCCGTCGGCGGTTTCCACCACACCGGCGACCTGGGCCGCCGTGAACCCGACGGCACCCTCACCTTCATCGGCCCCAAACTGCGGATGATCAAGTCGGCGAACGAGAACATCTACCCGGCCGAGGTCGAGCGCGCGCTCAAGACCCACCCGTCGGTGGCCGACGCCGCCGTCATCGGCGTGCCCGACGACCGGTTCGGCCAGACCGTCAAGGCGATCGTCGCGCTGAAGCCCGGGAGCTCCGCCACCGAGGAGGAGATCATCGAGCATGTGCGCGCCGGGATCGCCTCCTACAAGAAGCCCCGCTATGTGGAGTTCGTCGACTCGATCCCGAAGAAGGGTTTCACCCCCGACTACGACGCCCTCGACTCCGCCCACGGCGGCGGCGCCTACCCCGGCTCCTGACCGGAGCCGCCGGGCCGCGTCGGGCGGTGCTCTTCAAGCGGGGTGGAGCAGCCCGAACACCGACGCGCCCGGCGCGGCCGGATCGTCGCCCGCCCAGAACTCGTACCAGTGCCGGACGAACTCCGCTCGGGAGATCACCCCGTCGTGGTCGAGGTCGAGGAGGTCGAAGACCTCGCGGGTGTCGGCGGGGCCGCCGCGCCACGCCTCGATCATCTGGTCGTACTCCTGCGGCGAGATCGTGCCGTCGCCGTCGGCGTCGACCGCCTCGAACATCGCCTCGGCGGTGGCGTGGACCGCTTCGGGCATGGTGGGGAGCAGATCGACGGTGGCGAGGACGTCGTCGAGGGTGACGCCGTCGGGCGCGCCCGCCTCGCCCGTCAGGGCGCTCCACCAGCCGAGCATGACGGCCCGCAGGACGGCGGCGTCGTTGCCGG
>NZ_BAAGZI010000468.1:0-4158 GCF_054778695.1 Actinocorallia lasiicapitis | reverse complement strand
GCTGGCGTCGCTGTCGCGCGAGCGGCGGCTGGCCGAGCTCGCGCTGGCCTGCCGACCCACCGCGCGGGTCACACTGCTGGAGGACCACCTGCTGAAGGCGCTGGCCACGGCCGTCCCGGAGGTGGCGGGGCTGCTCGCGCAGCGGACCCTCGGCCGGGTGCTGGAGCTGGAGGCCGCCGACCGGGACCTGCTGCTGGAGACCGCGGCGACCTGGATCGACTGCGAGACCGTGGCGGCCGTCGCGGCGACCAGGCTGTACTGCCACCGCAACACCGTGATCAACCGGCTGCACCGGCTGGAGAGGCTGACCGGGCTGCGGCTGTCGGACCCGCGCGACCTCGCGGCGCTGACCGTCGCCCTGGAGGTCGTGGACGTCCGATCAGGGTGCCAGCCCGAAGGCTGACGCGACCAGTTCGTGCGAGCGGAGCCGGGCCTTCGGCTCCCCGACGTTGGTGGCGACCATGATCTCGTCGGCGGCCGTGGTGGCGGCCAGCTCGGTCAGGCCCGCCTTGACGGCCTCCTGGTCGCCCACGATGTGCGACCACGTGTAGGCGGAGATCGCGGCGTCCTCCTGGTCGGTGTAGGGGTAGGCCAGCGCCTCCTCCGGGGTCGGCAGCAGACCGGGGTTGCCGCGCCGGAGCTGGAGCATCGCCAGGCGCATCGGCGCGGCCAGCCGGACGGCCTCCTGCGCGCTGTCGGCGGCGATCACCGCGGCGGTGACCATCGCGTACGGGGCGTCCAGGATCTCCGACGGCTCGAAGGAGTCGCGGTAGAGCTGGAGCGCGGGCAGCGTGTTGTCGCCGCTGAAATGGTGGGCGAACGCGAACGGCAAACCCAGCAGGCCGGCGAGGCGCGCGCTGAAACCGCTCGAGCCCAGCAGCCAGATCTCCGGTGACGTGGCGTTCGCCGGGACGGCACGGACTCTGCCCGTCCCGGCCAGGTAGGCGCGGAGTTCGGCGAGCTCCTGGGGGAAGTCGTCGGCGTCGGCGCCGCGCCGCAGGGCGCGTGCCGTGAGCTGGTCGGTGCCGGGCGCCCGGCCGAGACCCAGGTCGATCCGGCCCGGGTGCAGCGCCTCGAGCGTCGCGAACTGCTCGGCGATCACCAGCGGCGCGTGGTTGGGCAGCATCACCCCGCCCGAGCCGAGCCGCAGCGTGCTGGTGACCGCCGCGAGATGGGCGATCAGCACGGCGGGCGCGGAGCTGGCGATCCCCGGCATCCCGTGATGCTCGGCCACCCAGTAGCGGTGGTAGCCGAGCCCCTCCGCGGCCACGGCCAGCTCCGTGCTGGCCTCCAGCGCCTGCGCGGGCGTACGGTCGCTGCTCACCGGAGCGAGATCGAGTACAGACAGCCTCATACCCACGCCAACCCCCGGCTGCTGCCGATCATTCCCGGGCCGGGATCTTCCGGCGGGTCACTGGGCCCACGGGGGGTTGATGGTGGTCTCGCCGATGGAGCCGAGCAGGCCGGCGGTGGAGACCGCGACCACGACGGCCTCGGTGGTGCCCGTGTTCTCCAGGAAGAACGGGGTGTGCGGCGGGCAGATCAGGGCGTCGCCGGGGCCCGCGGCGTGCGGCACCCCGTCGATGGTGGCGGTGTAGCTGCCCGACTGCACGTAGAACAGCTCTTCGTGGTCGACGGAGTGCTCGAGACTGCGGGCGCCGGGCTCGGCGGTGATCCGCCACATCGCGAGCTCGGTGGAGCCCCGGCTGGGGACGGCCAGGGGGTGCATGGTGAAGCCGCCGTTGTCGATGGTCTTGGCGGCGGCGAGAGTGGCTACGGTCAAGAGGTGCTCCCTGCACGAAGTGGTCAACTAAACTGTCCACTTAAAGGTAAACCGTGTTGTCCATGTAGTCAATGGGATTGTCTAATGCAGATCGCTTTCCTGCTCGCCATGGCCTACCGGGCGATGACCGACCGGGTGCACGCCCGGCTCGCCGAGGAGGGCCGCGAACCGCTGCGGCCGGCGCACGGCTACACCTTCCAGTTCCTGTCACACGGCGGCGAGGTGACCGCCGTCGAGCTGGGGCAGCGGCTCGGCGTCACCAAGCAGGCCGCCACGAAGATCGCGGCCGAGCTGGAGGAGTGGGGCTATCTGACGCGGCGTCCGCATCCCACCGACCGCAGGGCCAGGGTGCTGGAGCTCACCCAGCGCGGCTGGGACTACATCCGCCACGTCGAGACGCTGTGGACGGAGGCCGAGTCCGAGTGGGCCGAGCTGATCGGCCAGGAACGGTTGGAAGAGGTCCGTTCGGCGATGTCGGTCTATGTCGCCCACGTCGGAGCGGAGACGGGCCCCCTGATGCGCCCCGTCTGGTGACTACCGTTTGAGCAGGCGCTCTTCGAGCCGCTCCCGCACGTCGTGCACCTCGGCACGCGCCCTCGGCAGCAGCAGCCGATCGACCAGCCCGGGCCCCGTCGGCGCCTTCCGCGCGCCGCGGACGCACCGCCGGACCACCCCCGCGAACTGGAACGGGATCGACGTGCAGTAGAGCGAGAACAGCACCACCGTCAGCGACCCGCCGTGCGTCTCGGCCCGCGCACTGAACGAGGCCACAAGCGTCGTCATATAGATCCCGGCGACGAGCCAGGCGAGCGGGCACCACCCCCACCCCAGCAGGACGTACGCCAGCAAAGCCAGCACCGCACCCAGATAGCACAACGACAGAAACGCCGCGCACACCCACGACAGAAACGCGCTGCCCTCCCGCATCAGATCAGCGAGCACCGGATGCCCCAGCAGCACGACGAGCACCGCCGACCCCAACCCCGCCCCGGCAGCACCCAGCGCGTACACCCGCGCCCGCCCCTCCGGCACCGCCCCCTCACCCACACCGTCCATGCTGACCCCGCCCCCACCCCCAGGCGAGCACCACCGCCGGTCACCCCGGTAAAAACTCGGCCGAACGTCGCCGAACGCCCAGCGCCGGCCCGCGGCGAAGGTCAGGCCCGTCGTCTGCGGTCGGGGGTTCGGGAGCATAATCGGCGGATGGATGAGCGGGGAGAGATCGGGGCGGTTCTGGCCGGGCTTGGACTGGTGGGGATCGTGGATGTGCATACGCACTTCATGCCGCGGAACGTCATGGACAAGGTGTGGGCGTATTTTGACGCGGTGGGGCCGTTGACCGGGGTGGAGTGGCCGATCCGGTATCGGGCGGATGAGGTGGAGCGGCTGGCCACGCTGCGGGGGTTCGGGGTGCGGGCGTTCACCTCGATGGTGTACCCGCACAAACCGGAGATGGCCGAGTGGCTGAACTCGTGGGCGCGGGAGTTCGCGGCGGCCACACCCGACTGCCTGCAGACCGCGACGTTCTACCCCGAGCCCGGAGCGGGAGCCTATGTGCGGCGGGCGATCGAGGACGGGGCGCGGGTGTTCAAGGCGCATCTGCAGGTCGGCGCGTACGACCCGCGGGACCCGCTGCTCGACGACGTGTGGGGCGCCCTCGCCGAGTCGGGGACCCCGGTGGTCGCGCACTGCGCGTCCGGGCCGGTGCCGGGGCCGTTCACCGGGCCTGGCCCGATCGGCGAGGTGCTGCGGCGGCATCCGCGGCTGCCCGTGATCGTCGCCCATCTCGGGCTGCCCGAGTACCGCAAGTTCCTCGACGCCGCCGAACGGTACCCCGACGTCCGGCTCGACACCACCATGGCGTTCACCGACTTCACCGAGAGCTCCGCCCCGTTCCCCAAGGAGGACCGGCCGCGGCTCGCCGCGCTCGGCGACCGCATCCTGCACGGCAGCGACTTCCCCAACATCCCCTACCCCTACCTGCACACCCTGGAGTCGCTGATCAGGCTCGACCTGGGCGACGACTGGCTCAGGGCCGTCCTGCACGACAACGGCGCCGCCCTGTTCGGCCTCGACCCCGTCTGAGTTCCCGCCCGCCAGGGTTCCCGCCCGCCAGGGTTGACGTGAAGTGCGGTTGAAGTTGCACAGTCGTCTCTCGTGAGCACACTTGCCAAGCCCTATCGGGGGCTGACCATCGGGTTGATCGTTCTGGTCGCGCTGATCGCGTTCGAGGCGATCGCGGTGACCGCGGCGATGCCCGCGGTCGTGGGGGCGCTGGACGGGATCCGGCTGTACGGGGTGGCGTTCGGCGGCACGATGGCCGCCGGGATCGTCGGGACGACGGCGGGTGGCGGCTGGGCCGACGCCCGCGGCCC
>NZ_BAAGZI010000467.1:0-4171 GCF_054778695.1 Actinocorallia lasiicapitis | reverse complement strand
GGGCCCGGCCGGCACCGGCGCGGGACGGCTCAGACGGTGGAGGCGGCCGCGCCCCGTGCGCGGGGCACGAACTCGTCGACGGCGTGGCCGGTGCGGTCGTCGGTGTTCCACGACTGCGACTGGAACGCCAGGAACACGGCCGTCCAGTGGTCGGCGAAGCGCAGCAGCAGCCCGCCGTCCTGCCAGACCCCGTCGTCGCCGGTGAACCGGCCGCTGTTGCCCTGGTTCATATGGATGTCGTGGACGCCGTTGCCCGGCCGGAAGCCGAAGATCTTGTCGCTCTTGCCTTCGGGGCCCCACCGCTGGCCGAACGCGTAGAGCGTCACCGACGGGTCGGCGATCGCCTGGTCGAGGTAGCCGGTGAGCCGGTCGGACAGGTCGTTGTCGGCGCCCGGCAGGTCGGGCGGGAGCGGGACCATCAGCGCGGGGTCGAACAGGCCGCCGCGGACCATGTCCAGCCCGCCGCCTTCGGGCGTCGAGTCGAGCGGGGTCCAGCCGGATGCGGGCAGCCGTTCGGTGATCGGGTGCCGGAAGTCCTCGTCGGCCAGGTACAGGAGCTGTGACGGCTCGAGCTGTGACTGGATGTTGACGGCGATCCGGTAGTCCACGCCGTCGGCGTCGACCACACGGATCTGGAAGTGGGGGCTCGCGGAGCCCCCGTGCTCGCGGCGTGTCTCCACGACCTGTCCTGCCAGCACGCCATATCCCCGAAGCGGCATCGCGCCATCCCCCCGTCAGACGATCGGAAGTCGATCATGATCAAGGGGAAATCGCAGGTCAACGACTGTCCAGCAGGTTCAAGATCAAATTTGGGCCAAGCGGCCAGGACCGCCGCGCCCGGTCAGCCGAAGGTCGGGGTCAGTCGAAAGTCGTGGAGATCTCGTGCCAGCCGCCCGGCAGCAGTTCGGCGCCGTCCTTGGGCCCCCAGGTGCCCGGTGTGTAGGGGAGCGGGGCCTCGGGCAGGTCGAGGACCGGTTCGACGATCCGCCAGGACTCCTCGGCCAGGTCGAACCGGACGAAGCGCCGCGGATCCCCGGAGATGGCGTCGGCCAGGACCCGCTGGTAGGCGGCCTCCATCGGGCCGAGGATCTTGGTGAAGTCCACACTGATCGGCACCCGGCGCGCGGAGTTCGCGCCCGGCTCCTTGGCCAGCAGATCGAAGGTGACGCCCGCGTCCGGCTGGATCCGGAACCGGATCAGGTTCGGCTCCAGCTCGCCGTCGAACAGCGCCACCGGCGGTTTCGCCAGCTCCGCCACGACCTCCAGGTCGGTGGTGGGCAGCGCCTTGCCGGAGCGGATGTAGAACGGGACGCCCGCCCAGCGCCAGTTGTCGATCCAGGTCGTCATCGCGACATAGGTCTCGGTGGTCGAGCCGGGCCGCACCCCGGGAATGTCGGCGTAGCCGGTGTACTGGCCCCTGACGGTCTCGGCCGGATCGACCGCGCGGACGGCCCGCAGCACCCGCCACTTCTCGTCGATGAACGCGCGGGCGTCCGAGGAGGGCGGCGGATCCATCGCCAGCAGCGCCAGGAGCTGGAGCAGATGGTTCTGCACGACGTCCCGGACCGTGCCGTTGGCGTCGTAGAACGAGCCCCGGTCGGCGACGTCGAAGCTCTCGGCCATCGTGATCTGCACGTTGGTGACGTGGTGCCGGTTCCAGATCGGCTCCAGCATCATGTTCCCGAACCGGAACATCAGCAGATCCTCGACGGGCTCCTTGCCGAGGAAGTGGTCGACCCTGCGCAGGTCCTCTTCGGCGAAGTACCGGAGCAGTTCGGTGTTGAGCTCGTGCGCCGACGCCCGGTCGCGGCCGAACGGCTTCTCCACCACCAGCCGGGCGTCCTGGTTGAGCCCCGCCCCGGCCAGACCCGCCGCGACCGTCGTGAACAGCGACGGCGGGATCGCCAGATAGTGGGTCAGATACTTCGCGCCCGCCACCTGGGCGCGGACCGCCTCGAAGGTGGCGGGGTCGGCGTAGTCGCCCGCGACGAGCCGCAGATTCGCCGCGAATCTCGCGAACGACGCCTCGTCGACGTCGTCGCCGCAGGCCAGCCGGGCGCGCTGCCGCAGGCCCTCCAGATCGAGGTCGGTCTTGGCGACCCCGACGATCGGAAGGTCGAGGACGCCCCCAGCCGTCAGCTTGTACAGCGCGGGGAGGACCATCTTGAAGGCCAGGTCCCCGGTGATGCCGAACAGGACAAGGGCGTCCGCTCGCTTCATGTCACACTCGCCTTCCACGTAGCTGCCGGTACTTGCGTACCAGGTTCTCGGTCGAGGCGTCCAGGAACTCGGTCGGCGGCTGCTCGCTGGTGAGCGCCGGCTGGACGTCCAGAGCCATTTTCTTGCCCAGCTCGACGCCCCACTGGTCGAACGGGTCAAGACCCCAGACCATGCCCTCGACGAACACGATGTGCTCGTACAGCGCGACGAGCTGGCCCAGCACGTGCGGGGTGAGCTTCGGCGCGAGGAGGGTCGAGCTCGGCCGGTTGCCCGGCATGACCTTGTGCGGCACCAGTTCGGCGGGCGCGCCCTCGGCGGCGATCTCCTCGGCGGTCTTGCCGAAGGCCAGCGCGGAGGACTGGGCGAACAGGTTCGCCGTCAGGATGTCCTGCATCCCGGCGGGGTCGGCGAGCGGCTCGGCGAACCCGAGGAAGTCGGCCGGGATCAGATGGGTGCCCTGGTGCAGGAGCTGGTAGAAGGCGTGCTGCCCGTTGGTGCCGGGCTCGCCCCAGAAGATCTCGCCGGTCGCGCAGGTGACGGGCGTGCCGTCGGCCTTCACCGACTTGCCGTTGGACTCCATGGTGAGCTGCTGCAGGTAGGCGGGGAAGCGGTGCAGCCGCTGGCTGTAGGGGAGCACCGCGCGGGTCTGCGCGCCGAAGAAGTCGGTGTACCAGATGCCCAGCATCCCCATCAGGACCGGCATGTTCCGCTCGAACGGCGCGGTGCGGAAGTGCTGGTCGATCGTGTGGAAACCGGCGAGCATCTCCCGGAACCGCTCAGGACCGACCGCGATCATCAGCGAGAGGCCGATGGCGCCGTCGTAGGAGTAGCGGCCGCCCACCCAGTCCCAGAACCCGAACATGTTCGCGGTGTCGATGCCGAACGCGGCGACCTTCTCGGCGTTGGTCGACACGGCCACGAAGTGCTTGCCGACGGCTTCCTCGCCGAGCGCCTCGACCAGCCAGGCGCGGGCGACCTTCGCGTTGGTCAGGGTCTCGATCGTGGTGAAGGTCTTGGAGCTGACGACGAACATCGTGGTCGCGGGGGACAGGCCGCGCAGCTTGCCCTCGATGTCGGCGGGGTCGATGTTGGAGACGAACCGGGCCTCGATACCGGCGTCGGCGTAGTCGGCGAGCGCCTCGTAGGCCATGGCGGGGCCGAGGTCGGAGCCGCCGATGCCGATGTTGACGATGGTCGTGATGGGTTCACCGGTCGCGCCCCGCCACTCCTTCGAGCGGACCCTCTCGGCGAAGGCGCTCATCTTGTCCAGGACGGCGTGCACGTCCGCGACCACGTCCTGGCCGTCGACGGTGAGGGAGGCGTCGGCGGGCAGGCGGAGGGCGGTGTGCAGGACGGCGCGGTCCTCGGAGACGTTGATGTGCTCGCCGGTGAACATGCGCTCGATCTGGTGGCGCAGCCCGGCGCGTTCGGCGAGCCGCACCAGCAGCGCGATGGTCTCGTCGGTGGCCCGGTGCTTGGAGTAGTCGAGGAACAGATCGCCGGCGGTCAGGCTCATCCGGGCCGGGCGGCCCTCGTCCTTGGCGAACAGCTCCCGGAGCGTCCGGCCCTCGATCTCCCGGTAGTGCTCGGCCAGCTCAGCCCACTCCGGACTCTGGGTGATGTCCACCGGTATCCCTCAACTCTCGTCGTCGGTACTTGTCAATCAAGTGAATCTTTTCAGGATTCGCTGCTCGAAGGCGATTCGGTCTTCTTTTCGGTCTGTCGTCCGCCGCGGGTACGGTGGGTGATCTTCACAGGGGTAGGGAGCGGGGATGCGGGTCGAGGCGGGCACCGAGCCGGGCAGGCGGGACTGGGCCAACGAGGACTTCGCGGCGGTCGTGCCGGGCGCCGTGCTCGTCGTGGACGGGGCGACCAGGCCGCCCGTCGCGTCCACCGGCTGCGTGCACTCGGTCGCCTGGTACGCCAGGACCCTCGGCGGCCACCTGGCCGG
>NZ_BAAGZI010000466.1:0-4173 GCF_054778695.1 Actinocorallia lasiicapitis | reverse complement strand
AGGCCGCCACCGCGCTCGCCGACCAGATCCTGGCCCCGCTGGACGCGACGTTGCGCGCCTCGCTCCGCGCCTATCTGGCGGCCAACGGCCAGGGCGACCCGGCGGCGCGCGCCCTCGGCGTCCACCGGCACACGCTCCGGCACCGGATGAAGAGGGTCGCCGAGCTGCTGAACCGGGATCTGGACGCCCCGGCCACCCGTGCTGAGCTGTGGATCGTGTTCTCGCTGAGCTCCGAGTGATCTTCCTGTCGCGTGGGGTGAATTATAAAGATCCGTCACGGTTGGGCATCCGTCGTGTTCGAAATCTTCTGTTTCGCGCGCAACCTCCGGACAATCTTCGCTTGATGTCCGCTTTATCCCGGACCTAAGGGGAGCAAGTGAAGAAACTCATCGTCCTGACGGCAGTCGCAGGGCTGGGACTGTCGGTCCTGCAGCCCGCCGCCGCCCAGGCGAAGCCCAAGGCCGCCTCGATCAAGTGGCAGAAGTGTGCCGAGGAATCGGGCCTGCCGGAGCTGAAGTCCTACTTCCCGACGCTTGCCAAGACCAAGCTCGAGTGCGCGACGATCAAGGTTCCGCTCGACTACCGCAAGCCGCACGGCAAGAAGATCGGGATCGCGCTCACCCGGCTCAAGCACACCGGCAAGGGCAAGGCCCGGCACATGCTGGTCAACCCCGGCGGCCCCGGCGGCACCGGCACCGACTACGCGGTCGTCGCCGCGGCGCGCGCCTCCGACAAGTTCCGCAGCAAGATCGACGTCATCGGCTTCGACCCGCGCGGCACCGGCGGCAGCACCCAGATCAGCTGCCAGGCCGACTTCTTCAACCCCGTCCGCGCCGACCCGAACCCGACCGGCAAGGCCGACATCGTCGCCCAGCTCGCCCGGAGCAAGGCCTACGCCAAGGCCTGCGGCAAGAAGTACGGCCAGCTCCTCAAGCACCTGAAGACGATCGACAACGTCCACGACATGGACCAGATCCGCCAGCGGCTCGGCGACAAGAAGCTCGACTTCTACGGCGCGTCCTACGGCACCTACCTGGGCGGCGTGTACGCCAGCGTCTTCCCGCGCAAGGTCGGCCGCTTCGCGCTCGACTCGATGGTCGACCCCAAGAGCGTCTGGTACAAGGGGCAGATCGAGCAGGACTACGCCTTCGAGCGGAACATCAACTTCCTGTTCGGCTGGATCGCCAAGCACGACGCGGAGTTCGGTCTCGGCAAGGACAAGAAGACCGTCAGCGAGCAGTTCTACAAGGTCCGCTCCGAGCTGAAGGCCAAGCCGGTCTCGGTCGCGCTCGACCCGAAGAAGCCCGCTGAACTGACCAAGGTCGGCCCGAGCGAGCTCGACGACACCTGGCTCGGCGCCGGCTACCGCGCGTCCGACATCCGCTGGACCGACCTGGCCCGCTCCCTGTCCCAGCGCGTCAACAAGGGCGACGACACCGGCATCGCCCAGACCTTCGCCGACTACGGCGCCACCGAGGAGCCCACCAGCGGCTACGCCGTCTACCTGGGCACCCAGTGCACCGACGTCCAGTGGCCCAAGAGCTGGAAGAAGTGGGAGAAGGACGCCAAGACCGTCCAGGCCACCGCTCCCTTCATGGCGTGGGGCAACACCTGGTACAACACCCCCTGCCTGTACTGGCCCGCCAAGGCCGGCAAGCCGGTGAAGGTCACCAAGAAGCGCGGCCTGCCGACGATCCTGACCTTCCAGGCCACGCTCGACGCCGCCACCCCGTTCCCCAACGCCCTCAACATGACCAAGGCGCTCGGCGCCAAGGTCGTCATCGAGGACAAGGGCCTGACGCACGGCATCGTCCAGCGCGGCAACGCCCCGATCGACGCCTACTTCGAGAACTTCATGCTCTACGGCAAGCTCCCGAAGAAGAACGTCACGCACGTCAAGGCGCTGCCCGAGCCCAAGGTCGTCCCGGTCGACCCGGCCGCCCGCACCATCGGCGGCCACGTCTCGGACTTCCTGCTGAAGTAACGTCCGGCAAGTGAGGAGAACCCCCGGATCCGCTCGGATCCGGGGGTTCTTCGCGTTCTTCGTGTTCTAGAAGAGGACCGACATGAAGGCGTCGACCTCGACGAAGCCGACCCGCTTGTAGGCGGCGCGGGCCCGCACGTTGTAGTCGTTCACATAGAGCGAGACGGTCGGCGCGACCGTCCGCAGCGACTCCTCCAGCAGCGCCGCCATCCCGAACTCCGACAATCCCTTGCCGCGCGACTCCGGATGCACCCAGACGCCCTGCACCTGGCAGGCGTGCGGGGTGACCGCCCCGATCTCCGCCTTGAAGATCACCCGGCCGCCCTCGATCCGGGCGAACGACCGGCCCGCCCTGATCAGCTCGGCGACCCTGGCCCGGTACAGCACACCGCCGTCGCCGGCGTTGGGGGAGACACCGACCTCCTCGGTGAACATCGCGACACACGCCGGGTAGACGACGTCGAAGTCCTCCATCCGGACCCGCCGCACATAAGGGTCGGCGGGGAACGCCGACGGCTCGGAGGTCGACATCACCGGCTGGACCTCGCGGATCGCGCGCGGCGGCCCCCAGTACGGCTGGAGCAGATCCCACAGCTCCCGGACGGCCGGTACGGGCCCCACGATCGAACTGCACCGCCGGCCCTGCGTTCTGGCACGGTCCCCGAACGCGCGGACGGCTTCGGGCCCCGCGTTGATCGGGATCAGGTTGGCGCCGGAATAGCAGAGCGATTCCAGCCGGCCGTCCCGCCAGAACCCCCACATCTGCGCGCCCAGCCGGCCGGGGTCGAGCCCGGCCTGGTGCACGCGGGAGGAGACGAACACGTTCCCGACGGGGTCGGCGTCAAGGATCGCCAGGACCTCGTCGCGGTAGCGGTCGTCGAGGACCCGCACCGGGAGCGATCCCAGTATCCGCATCGAACCCCACCCGTTGTCACTTCGGCAGTTGCCCCCCAAGCCTATGACGTGGGGGACGGCTTGGGAGCGGGCAGGGCCCCGCAGTGCGTGATCGCCTTGCCGGGAAGGGCTCCGCTGCGCAGATAGGACTGCCACTTGCGGTCGACGCAGCGGTTGCCGGAAAGAGCGATCACATGGGTGCGTCCGCCGTCCTCGACGACCAGCCGGGAGCGGCGCAGCAGCCGGTGCATCTCCAGCCCGCCCGCGTACGGGGTGGCGGCGTCGTGTGTGGCCTGGAGCAGCAGGATCGGCTGCGACGCGTTGATCTTCACGGGCTTGCGCGCGGGTGCGGGCCAGTACAGGCAGGGCGCGTTGAACCAGGTGTTCTGCCAGGTCGCGAACGGTGCGCGCCGGTCGATCCTGCGGGCGTCGCGCTTCCACCGCTTCCAGGAGCGCGGCCAGGGGGCGTCCGTGCAGCCGACGGCGTTGTAGACGGCGTACTCGTTGTCGCCTTCGGCGGCGACGGCCTGGTGGGCGGTGAACAGCCCCCCGGTGTCGCGGTGCCGCTTCCAGGCGCTCCAGGCCCCGGCCAGAGTCGGCCACCAGTCGGTGGTGTACCCCGCGACCTGCAGCAGATCGGTGAACTCGTTGCCGGAGAAGCGGTGCAGCGGGCGGGCGTCGAGGGCCCTGCGGTCGGCGGTGAAACGGCGTTCGACCGCCGCGCTGGTCCTGCCGAGCCGGTAGGCGGAGCGGTGGCGGGCGATCCACGCGAAGAACGCGCGGAGGTTCGTCTGGAACGCCACGTCCTGGTCGAGGTTGGCGCCGTACCAGACCCGCGACGGCCGGACGTTGCTGTCCAGGACCATCCGGCCGACCCGCCGGGGGAAGCGGCTGGCGTAGACCGCGCCCAGATAGGTGCCGTACGAGCCGCCGTAGTAGTCGATCTTCTCGACGCCGAGGGCCGCGCGGATCAGATCGAGGTCGCGGGCGGCGTCCAGGGTGGTCATATGGCGGAGCAGCGCGCCGTGCCGGCGTCCGCAGGCCTGGGCATAGGTCTTCGAACGGGCCAGCCAGCGGCGGATCTCACGGTCGTAGGGGGGCCGGTTCGGGCCGAGATGGTCCGCCTTGCAGGTGATCGCCGGACGGCTGCCGCCGACCCCGCGCGGATCGAACCCGACGACGTCGTAGGCCTGGCGCAGATCAGGGGGGAGCGCGGCGGCGACGTCGAACGCGAAGCCGCGGCCCGCGCCGCCGGGGCCGCCCGGATTCACCAGCAGGACGCCCCGGTAGCGGCC
>NZ_BAAGZI010000465.1:0-4175 GCF_054778695.1 Actinocorallia lasiicapitis | reverse complement strand
GGGCGCGGGCACGGTCGGCACGATCCGCACGGTCCGCGCCTTCTGCCGCGGCAGCAGCGCCGCAGTCCCGATCCCCGACGGCCCGAGCCGCAGCGCGGGCCGCAGATCCTGCTCCCGGTACCGGTGGGTGCCGTGGTGCCAGTTGAGGATGGCCGCCGCCCAGTCGCGCAGCTCGTCCATATAGGAGGAGAGCGCGGCGCGGGCGGCGTCGTCGAGGTCGAACCGGTCGGCGACCACCGGCAGCTCGGTGGCGATCAGATGCTCGAACTGCTCCAGCCGCGACGTCATCAGCTCGTTCGCGATCCGGACGGCGTCCTCACGCGACACGTCGAGGAAGTTCTGGATCACCAGGACGATGTTGTTGACCTCGCCCTCGAACTCGATCTCCTTCTGGTAGCTGAAGACGTCGTTCATGAAGGTCGCGTAGTCGGAGACCGCGTGCTCGATCTGCCGGACCGTCCTGGTCCGGAACAGCTCGGCGGGCAGCAGATGCCCGCGGGCCAGCCGCGCCAGCGACATGGTCAGATCGGAGCCGAAGGTCAGCCGGCGCATCTCGACGTAGTCGACGGGGTCGGGGATCCGGTTCTGCGCGACGCAGAACAGCTCCCACACCATCGCGTCCATCATCACCTCGACGGCCCGCCGGAACTCGCCGCGCCCCCGCTCGTCCAGGGTGACGGCCGTGCGCCGCCACACGTCGGTGAGTCCGCGCTCCAGCGGGCTCACCGGCTCGGGGGTGGGGCCGAGGTCGACGGGCATGAACAGCCGGAGCCTGTCGACCAGGGCCTTCGCTCCGGTCAGGTTCTTGCCGAGGACCTTCGGCAGATAGTCGTCGATGTAGGTGCCCCAGGTCAGCCAGTTGGCGGACAGGGCGAGCTGGTCGAAGGTGGCGTCGGGGTCGATCCCCGCGGCGCAGAGCGTGAAGTCGAAGCCGTGGAGCTGCTCGGCCGTCCACACCCCTTCCGAGGTGAACCCCTGGGCGGCCCCCCACGAGTCGTGGATCTTCCTGACCTCGTCGAGATGCGGGCTGATGCTCAGCGGGTACGGCATGTGGAAGTCGGGCAGGTCCGTCGGGCCGACCGGCTCGAACGGCCGGTGGGTGAAGGACTTGAACCGGCCGTAGCCGAGGTTGGCGGGGGACGGCGGCCGCGCGCCGACAGTCCCGATCCCCGACGGCGAGTACCGCAGCGCCCCCTTGTTCATGTACCGGCTGGAGCGCATGTGCCATTCGTGGCCGCCGGACTGCCAGTCCTGCAGCCCCTTCACATAGCCGGCGACCGCGGCCCGCTCCGCCGGGTCGAGCGCCAGCTCCTCGAAGAGCGGCGGCACCTCGAGCACCGCCGTGTTGTCGAACTGGTAGAGCCGCGAGGACAGCAGGTCGTTGGTGGCGTCGGCGGCCTGCTGGGTGCTCAGCCCGAAGAACCGCTCGAACACCAGCACCGCGTTGGACAGCTCGCCCTCCTCCCGCGCCTCCCGCTCGTAGGAGAACAGGTCGTTGCGCAGGTGGACGGCGTCGGAGAAGGTGTCGGTCAGCACCCGCAGCGGACGGCTGGACGCCGCCCGGTCGGGCAGTTCCGAACCGGTCGCGTACTCGATGATCCCCGCCGACCAGGGCGCGCCGCCGACCCGCCGCCGCATCTCGACGTACTCGATCGGGTTGGCGACACGTCCGGTGTCGATGTTGGCGAGCTCCCACTGCGACTCGTCCAGCAGGGCGCGGGTGGCGTCGGCGAACCGCTCCCGCCAGCCGCGCCCCATCACCGGGATGGTCCGCAGCCAGAGATCCTTCAGCCCGGCCTCGACCGGATTGGTCGGCTCAGGGATCTCCACACCGTCCTCGACCGGCATGAACGCCGCCAGCCGGTCGAGGTAGGTCTGGGCGCCCGCCAGATCGCGAGTGCGTTTGAACTCCTCAAGGAAGTGGTCGTCGAAGTAGAACACCCAGACGTACCAGTCGTTGACCGTGTCCAGGACGGGCCCGGGCGAGTCCGGGTGGGTGTAGGCGCTGAGCAGGGCGTAGTCGTGGGCGTCGTACTCTTCCTCGGTCCAGATCGGCGAGCTGTTCCGCTCTTCGTCCTCGAGGATGCCCATCTCGTAAGCCCACTTCCGCGAATGCTCGCGGGTGGCGTCCACATGCGGGTTCAGCCGCGCCGGATACGGCAGATAGAACTCCGGCAACTCGAAGGGCTGCACGTCCTGCGCTTCCGTGTTAAGAGTGGGCGATCTCGACGTTCTCGAGCACCCCGAGCGCGTCGGGGACGAGAACGGCGACCGAGTAGTAGGCCGAGACCAGGTACTGGATGACGGCCTGCTCGTTGATGCCCATGAACCGGACCGACAGCGACGGCTGGTACTCGTCGGGGATGCCGGTCTGGTGGAGGCCGACGACGCCCTGGTCGTCCTCGCCGGTGCGCATGCAGAGGATCGAGCTGGTGGCCTGGTCGGTCACCGGGATCTTGTTGCAGGGGAAGATCGGGACGCCGCGCCAGGCCGGGATGTGGTGGTCGCCGACCACGATCGGGGTCGGGTAGAGGCCGCGCTTGTTGCACTCGCGCCCGAACGCCGCGATGGCGCGCGGGTGGGCGAGGAAGAACTTCGAGCCCCGGCGGCGGGAGAGCAGCTCGTCGAGGTCGTCGGGGGTGGGCGGGCCGGAGTGGGTCTGGATCCGCTGGCGCAGGTCGGCGTTGTGGAGCAGGCCGAACTCCGGGTTGTTGATCATCTCGTGCTCCTGGCGTTCGCGCAGGGCCTCGATGGTCAGCCTGAGCTGCTGCTCGACCTGGTTCATCGGCTCGTTGAACAGGTCGGCGACCCGGGTGTGCACCCGCAGCACCGTCTGCGCGACCGACAGCTCGTACTCGCGGGGAGCGCCCTCGTAGTCGACGAACGTGCCGGGCAGGACCGGCTCGCCCTCATGGCCCGACGCCATCGCGATGGCCTTTTCGCCGTACTTGTTCTGCTCGGGGACGGGGCTGCCCAGATAGGCGGTGACCTGCGCCTGGAGCGACGGCGACTGGTCGAGGATCTGCCGGAAGTCGGCGCGGGACAGGGTCAGCACCGTCGCCGGGGTCTGGGTGCGGAGCGTGTACTCCCACGCCTGCTCCGACAGCAGCGCGTCGGAGCCGGTGAAGTCGCCGTCGGCGAGGGTGCCGAGCTGGGCCTCCTCACCGTATTTCGAGGTGCCGATCTTCTGGATCTTGCCGTGGGCGATCAGGATGACCTCGGCGGGCTGGCCCGCCTCGGCGATCAGCTCGCCGGGGCCGACGTCGCGCTGGGCGCAGCGGTCGGCCAGGGCGCGCAGCACGTCCTGGTCGTCGTAGCCGCGGAGCACGGCCAGCTCGCCGAGCTCGGCGGGGATCACCTGGACCCGGGAGCCGGTCGAGATGAACTCGATCCGGCCGTCGCCCACGGTGTAGGTGAGCCGGCGGTTGACCCGGTAGGCGCCGCCGGAAACCTGGACGAACGGCAGCATCTTGAGCAGCCAGCGGGAGGTGATCTCCTGCATCTGCGGGGGAGTCTTGGTCGTGGAGGCGAGCTGGCGGGCCGCCGCGACGCCCAGGCTGAGCTGATCGGCCGGGCCCGACCCGTTGGAGCCGGCGTTGGTGCGATCGACTGTCTCGGTCATGAACTACCGCCTTTTGCAGTTGTAGCGGGGGGAACCTACGGCGTGAAAATTACTCACAGTGCGCACAAGATCACAACAGGTATTCACCTGTCCATTCGGTAACAGCCCGGTTCGCGGGGTCAATGCGCCTTGAAAATGGCTCCGGTCACGGCCGAAACCACCGTGGAAACCACCGCTACGGCCAGGATCGAGCCGAAGGGATTGCGCTTTTCTTGGAGTGGGCGAAATTTCTGTCTTTTACGGAACTCGACCGCCACCACCTCGGGATCTCTCGCCTTTGGAGGCTTCGCTGTGGCCTTTTCCGTCGGCTTGATGGAAGGTGAGGCGATAATCGGACTTGACGCTTCTGTCGGTATTTGTTCTGCGACGTCAGGCGTTGTCGGATTAATGGTGGGTTTCGGCGGAATCGGGGGTGGAGTGAAAGTCGGGTGCGGAGGCAGCGGGGTGGGCTTCGGCGGCGGCGGAATCGGCGTCGGTTTCGGCGGTGCCGGGATCGGCGCCGGTTGGGGTGGCGCGGGCGGCTCGGGAGCCGGTGCGGGAGGGGCGGGCGGCG
>NZ_BAAGZI010000464.1:0-4236 GCF_054778695.1 Actinocorallia lasiicapitis | reverse complement strand
ACCCGCAACCCCGCCTGAGCAGCCGTCCACGCCGCCGCGATCCCCACGATCCCACCACCGATCACCAGCAGATCGAAAGTGCCGCGCCCCAACTCATCCCGAGCCCAAGCCCGATCGGCGCTCCTGGCGAGGTCGTGCACACCCGTACGGTTCCGCATGGCCATACGGTACTGAATTCGACAATGTCGAACAACATTCTCGGGTGAGCAACTTCAGCGGCAAATCCTCAGCGGGGTGAGTTCGACAATGTCGCGGCTCGCCGCGGAACCCGGAGACCGCTCAGTTCGTTGAGGCGGCATGGGAACGGGACTCGGCCTGCTGGTCATGACGTCGGTCCCCGGGCTGGTGATCCTGCTGATCATCGTCTCGGCGGTCGACCGGATGGGCCTGGCCGCCAACCGCGGCTACCGGCTGCCATGGCGCAGGCCCGAGGACCGGCGGCCGATCGCCTCGGCGGGCGTCGACGAGCTCCAGGCCCTGTTCACGCCCACCAAGCGGTTCGAACTCGACGAGCGCCGCACCTCCCTGGTCCTCCGTGACGAGGAGGGCGACGGCGCTCCCCCGCGAACCAAAATTGATCTTGACGAAGGTGTCGCAATCGCGCGGCGGCCGCCCATCACCTGACAAGCTGGTCGGATGGCCGATCCTTGGGAACCCGAGTGGGATGTCAGTCCGTCGCTGGTCAGGGTGCTGCTCACCGAGCAGTTCCCGGAGATCTCCCACGAGCGGGTGCGGCTGCTCGGGGTCGGCTGGGACAACGTCGTCTACCTCATCGACGAGACCTGGGTGTTCCGCTTCCCCCGCCGTGCGGTGGCCCTGCCCGGGGTCCGGCGCGAGATCGAGCTGCTGCCGGGGCTCGCCTCGCCGCTGCCGATCCCGCGCCCGGAATTCCTCGGGGCTCCCGGCAAGCGGTTCGCCCACCCGTTCTGGGGCGCGCGGCTGATCCCCGGCCGGGAACTGGCCGACGCCGCCGTCCCCGA
Organism: Actinocorallia lasiicapitis; assembly: GCF_054778695.1. NCBI lineage: Bacteria > Bacillati > Actinomycetota > Actinomycetes > Streptosporangiales > Thermomonosporaceae > Actinocorallia > Actinocorallia lasiicapitis. The sequence continues at coordinate 3,256 of NZ_BAAGZI010000464.1, read as the reverse complement.
CGAGGACCGTACGCCGATCGCCGTGCAGATCGGCCGGTTCCTGCGTGCCCTGCACGACCAGGAGGCACCCGCCGGGCTGCCCGTCGATCCGATGGGCCGCGGTGACGCGCCCAAACGCGCCGCCCTGGCCCGCAAGACCCTCGCCTCCCTCACGGCGCAGGGCGTCTACGAGCCGGACGACACGGTCGAAGCCCTGCTCACGTCCGGCGAGGCCTTCACCGGCTCCCCGCAGACCCCGGTCCTGGCCCACGGTGATCTGCATCTGCGCCACCTCCTGGTCGCCCCGGACGCCACGGTCGCCGGAGTGATCGACTGGGGTGATCTCTGCCTGGCCGTGCCCGCCGTGGATCTGTCGATCGCGTTCGCGGCGTTCCGTGGCGAGGCCCGCGCGGCTCTGTTCGCCGAGTACGGCCCGATCGAGCCGGAGGCCGAGACCGTCGCCCGGGTCCTCGCCCTCTATCTCTGTGTGGTGCTCGCCGACTACGCGGCCGCCACCCAGCGGCACGCCCTGCTGGCCGAGGCGCTGACGGGCATCGCCAGGAGCACTGATCACAGGAGCACCGATCAGCGGTAGCGGTGGTCCGCGACGTAGGCGGCCGGGTCGGTGGCGTACCGTTCCCGCCATCGGGCAGCCAGCCGGTCGGCGGCCGTCCGCCCGGTCCTGACGATCTCTTCGAGGGGGTCCAGATACCCGAGCACCCGCTCGGGTTCGAGCCCCGCCGCGATCCGTTGCTCCAGACCTTCGCGGACCAGCCCGACCAGCTCCCCCGCCAGCTCGCGGGCCGGCCGCCCGCCGATCCACGCGCCCAGACCGTCCCTGGCCGCTTCGAGCACCGCTTCCTCGTCGCCGAACCCGGCGTCCTTGACCAGGGCGGCCGCCTGGGCTCCGACGGCGGGATCGTAGAGCAGGGAAGTCCAGAATGCGGGGAGCGAGGGCCAGGCGTCGCGCGGCGGACCGTCCGGGATGCGTAGTTCGAGGGTGTCGCGGAGCCGGATGTGCGGCCAGACCGAGCCGAGCAGCGCCTGCCAGTCCTCGTCCGTGGGGCGGGTCCCGTCGGGGTAGCCGTCCCGCAGGAGATCGCCGAAGGTGCGGCCCGGCGGCACCGCGCGGGCCTGGCCGTCGATCATGCGCAGGATCGGCGGGACCGCCAGCAGCCGGTCGATGAGGGCATCGGGATCGCCGGGGAGGAAGCCGGTGCGGCGTGGATCGACCTCGCTCCAGACCCGGAGCCGTTCGGAGGCCCAGCCGGTGTCCTTGCCCGCCCGGATCGGCGAGTGCGCGAACAGCGCCGCCGCGATCGGCGCGACGGCCGTGGCCGTCCGGTACTTGGCGTCGCGGTCGGCCGCGTCGCCGTAGTCGAGGGTCACCTGCACCGAGACGATCCGCGACATCGCCATCCAGCCTTCGGACCGGTCGCCGAACTCCCGCCGGAAGTAGTCGAGCATCAGCGGCACCCGCTCCTTCGGGGCCCAGGTCCGGTCGTCGGGGCCGTCGTAGGGCAGCAGTGACCCCGACAGCAGGGCGAGGTCCAGCTCGTCGGCGATCTCCGCGAGCTCCGAAAGATGCCGCCCTACGGTCTCGACCAGCGGCACGATCCCGTGGAACGGCGCCGACCCGTACTCCAGGGCGCAGCCGGACTCCAGCCCGACCTCCGATCCGTCCGGTCGGCGCACCCCGACGAGCCACCCGCCGTCCAGGACAGGTTCGCCTCCGGTGCGGGCGGCGATCGCGCGCAGCAGCGCCGCGACGCCCCACTCACCCGAGTAGGGCCGGGACAGCCCGCTCGCCGGATCGACGACCCCGAGCTCGATCTCGACCCCGATCCGTTCGGATCTGCCGGGTCGGGGACGGAACGGCGCTCGGAGCATCCGTTCGGTGGACGCGTCGAACCTGCCCATCGGGGATCCTTCCGGGTGCCGGCCGGTGAATTCGAGGATAGTCGACGGCCCTGCGGGTGCCGGGACGCCGGGTCCTGGCCGAAGATGGCGGGGTGGACGCCGAGACATGGGACCGCAAGTACGCGGCACAGGATCTGTTGTGGTCGGTCGAGCCGAACCGGTTCGTGGAGCGGGAGCTGTCCGGGCTGCCGCCCGGCCGTGCGCTGGACCTGGCGTGCGGCGAGGGCAGGAACGCGCTCTGGCTGGCCGCGCAGGGCTGGACGGTGACGGCGGCCGACTTCGCGCCGGTCGCCGTCGGCCGGGGGCGGGAGCTGGACCGGGCGGGGCGGGTGTCCTGGCAGGTCGCCGATCTGACCGGGTGGAAGTTCCCCGAGGCCGATCTGGTGCTGATCGCCTATCTGCATCTGCCCGTCGCCCAGATGGCCGCGGTCCTGCGGAAGGCGGCCGGCGCGGTGGCGTCCGGGGGCACGTTCCTCTTCGTCGGGCATGATCGCCGGAATCTCACCGAGGGGGTCGGCGGCCCGCAGGATCCGGCGATCCTGCACTCGCCCGACGCGGTCGCCGCGGAGCTGCCCGGTCTGACGGTCGTGCGCGCCGAACGGGTGGAGCGCCCGGTGGGTGATCGGACGGCCCTCGACACGCTGGTCAGGGCCGTGCAGGAGGAAAAGTGAACCATTCCGGGCGTGTCCCCCTCTAAGCTAGTAATACTCAGACCGAGAGGGACTTGTGATGGAGTTGAGCGAACGGATCCGCGGCTGCCTGCTGGGCGGCGCGGTCGGTGACGCCCTGGGCGCGCCGATCGAGTTCCACTCCCTGGCCGAGATCCGCGCACAGCACGGGGACCAGGGCGTGGACGGACTGATCTGGCACGACTCCGGGCAGATAGGCGCGATCACCGACGACACCCAGATGACCCTGTTCACCGTCGAAGGGCTGCTCAGGGCCGACGGCGACGTCCCCGCCGCGGTGTTCGCCGCGCACCGCCGCTGGTACGCCACCCAGATCCTGCCGTCCCCGTCGCGCGGCCGGGTGCCGCTGCCGGTCGGCGACGTCCTGCTCGACGGCGGGCTCGCCGACGAGTCCTGGCTGTACGCGTGCCGTGCTCCCGGCAATGCGTGCCTGTCGGGGCTGCGCTCCGGTGTCCGCAGGACCCGCGCCGAGCCCGCCAACCCGGACTCCAAGGGCTGCGGCGGGGTGATGCGCTCGGCGCCGTTCGGGCTCGTCGCCGCGCACACCGCCGAGCAGGCGTTCGAGCTGGCCGCCGAGTGCGCGGCGCAGACCCACGGCCACCCGACCGGCTATCTGGCGTCCGGCGCGTTCGCCGCGATCACCCGTCATCTACTGGACGGCACCGGCC
>NZ_BAAGZI010000463.1:0-4236 GCF_054778695.1 Actinocorallia lasiicapitis | reverse complement strand
CGGTACGTCGCGGCCGACCGGTCGGACGCGATGCTGGAGCGGGCGAAGGCCCACGCCGCGGAACGTCACCTCGACCAGGTGCGGTTCGTCCGCGCGGACGCCGCGGCGCTGCCGTTCGACGACGCCTCGTTCGACCTCGTCACCAGCTTCAACGGCCTGCACGTGCTGCCCGATCCGGCGGCGGCCGTCGCTGAGTTCGCGCGGGTGCTGCGGCCCGGCGGCACGCTGCGCGGCACCCTGGTCGTCGTGGGGGAGCGGCGGCGCAGCGATCTGCTGGTCCGTGCGTTCCGGCTGGCCAGGGCCTTCGGTCCTGGCGGCACCGCGGACGATCTGCAGGACTGGCTGGCACCGTATTTCAGCGACGTCGAGGTGGACGTCGCGGGCTCGGTCGCCGGATTCACCGCGACCCGCACCTGAGCCGACCCGCCCCCACCACGGTACCGGGTGGGGGTATAGTCGCGGCCATGACCGCCGTGAACCGACTGATCCTGCCCGCCGCGCTCGCCCTGTCCCTGGCGCTGACGGCCTGCTCGGGCGAGGACTCCCAGGCCGACTCCGGGCACGGCGGCGGCCACGACCCCGCCGCCTCGGCGACCGCGGCGGCGGGCGACCACAACCACGCCGACGTGATGTTCTCCCAGGAGATGGTCCCGCACCACAAGCAGGCCGTGCAGATGTCGGTCCTCGCCGAGACACGCGCCGCGAGCCCGCAGGTCAAGCAGCTCGCCGCCAAGATCAAGGGCGCTCAGGATCCGGAGATCGCGACCATGACGGGCTGGTTGAGCGCGTGGGGCGAGTCCCCGGCCATGGACCACGAGATGAGCGGCGACATGGGCGGCAACGGGATGATGTCGACGGCCGAGCTGGACGAGCTGAAGAAGGCCACCGGGCCCGCGTTCGACCGGCTCTTCCTCGAACTCATGATCAAGCACCATGAGGGGGCCGTCGCCTCCGCCAACGTCGAGCTCGCCGAGGGCGCGCACGGCCCGTCCAAGACGCTCGCCCAGTCGATCGTCGACGGTCAGAACGCCGAGATCACCACGATGAAGTCCCTGCTGTCCTAGCTCCGGCCCAGACCCGCTAGACCCAGGAGTCCATCCACATGCGGGCGTGCCAGGAGTCGTAGGGCAGGCTCTTGGCGGCCAGCACCGGGTACAGGTACCAGAAGTTCAGCAGGACGAGCAGCAGGTAGGCGCCCGCGATCGACGCTCCGACGATCCGCCGGGCGCCGGGCTGGGTGACCGGCCCGACGATCAGGCCGAGCGCCATCACGATCGCCAGGCACATGAACGGCACCAGCGGCAGCGCGTAGAACATGAACATGGTGCGGTCGCCGGCCGCGGGCCAGAACCAGAACAGCCAGCCCGCCACGTAGGCGAGCAGGATCGCCCCGGCCCGCCAGTCGCGGTAGACCAGCCACAGGAACACCATCACCAGCAGCGCCGCGATCGCCGCCCACCAGATCGCGGGGGTGCCGATGCCGAGGATCTCCTTGGAGCACTTCGCGGCGCCACAGTCGGTGATCTTGTCGTCGTAGAAGAACGCGACGGGCCGCCGCAGCACCGGCCAGTCCCACGGCCACGACTGGTAGGGGTGGGACGTGCTGAGGCTGTCGTGGAAGTTCAGGATGCTGCGGTGGTAGTTCCACAGATCGGGCAGCCCCTCGATCGGCCGGAGCAGCAGGTTCTTCGACGCGATGCCGCGCCCCCAGCCGCCGCTGGTCATCAGCCAGCCCGTCCAGGTGGCGAGGTAGACCAGCACCGGCAGGACGCACATGCTGAGGACCGTCGCCACGCCGTCCTTGAAGATGGCGCCGGCGTAGGGGAACTGCACTTCGGCCTTGCGGCGGGCGCCCATGTCCCAGAGGAACACCATGATCACGAAGCAGGCGAGGAACGGCGCCGCCGACCATTTGACGCCGATCGCGAGCCCGAAGCAGACCCCGGCCGCGATCCGCCACGGATGGAACACGTACGGGCCGAGCCCGAACGCCCGGTCGGGGGAGGCGTCGAGCTTGCCCGCCAGCACCTTTCGGGCGTGTTCGCGGTCGTTGACCAGGCACGCGAACCCGGCCAGCACCCAGAACATCAGGAAGATGTCGAGCAGTGCGGTGCGGCTGAGCACCAGGTGCAGGCCGTCGAGGGCGAGCAGGAAGCCGGCCGCGCAGCCCAGCAGGGTGTTGCCGGTCATCCGGCGGGCCAGCCGGCACAGGATCAGCACCGACAGGGTGCCGCAGAGCGCCGCCATGAACCGCCAGCCGAACGGGTTCACCCCGAAGATCGCCTCACCGACCGCGATCATCCATTTGCCGAACGGCGGGTGCGCGATGAACGAGCCGCCGTCCGACCAGACCTGGTTGGGGCTGCCGCCGAGGAACAGCTTGTCGGCGATGCCCTTGGGGTCGTCGCGGGTGGTGTGCTCGTAGCCGAACCGCCACAGCGCCCAGGAGTCCTTGGCGTAGTAGGTCTCGTCGAAGACGATCGTGTTCGGGTTGCCGAGCCGGTCGAACCGGAGGAATCCGGCGAAAGCCGTCACCAGGAGGGGGCCGAGCCACCCCCACAGGGCGCTGCCGGGAACTCTTGGCGCGAGCCTGTCCCGCAGGGGGGCGGCCCGCGGCGGCTCGGTCTTCTCCGTCACTACCACGGGGTCATCGTACGGGTGGCATGGCCGTCACAGTCCAAGACGCTGTGGACAATGGGACGTGTGAAGGGAACTCTCATTCTCGCCGCCGCGCCGATCGGCCGCGTCGACGACGCCTCGCCCCGTCTGACCAGGGCACTCTCCGAAGCGGTGATCATCGCAGCGGAGGACACCCGCAGGCTGCGCAGGCTCGCCGCCGATCTGGACGTCGCGCTCACGGCGCGGATCGTCTCCTACTACGACCAGAACGAGCGGTCGCGGGCCACCGAACTGCTCCAGGATCTGCTGGAGGGCCGTGACGTCCTGGTCGTCACCGACGCGGGGATGCCGGGGGTGTCCGACCCCGGCTACCGGCTGGTCGTGGAGGCCGTGGCGGCCGACGTCCCGATCACGGTGCTGCCGGGGCCGTCGGCGGTGACGACCGCCCTGGTCCTGTCGGGGCTGCCGACCGACCGGTTCTGCTTCGAGGGGTTCCTGCCGCGCAAGCCGGGCGAGCGGGCCTCACGCCTCGCCGAGCTGGCCGACGAGCCGCGCACGATGGTGTTCTTCGAGGCCCCGCACCGGCTGGACGCGTCGCTGCACGCCCTGGCCGACGCGTTCGGCGGCGACCGTCAGGCGGCGGTCTGCCGGGAGCTGACCAAGACCTACGAGGAGATCAAACGCGGCCCGCTGGCCGACCTGGCCGCGTGGGCGTCCGACGGGGTGAAGGGCGAGATCACCGTGGTCGTCGCGGGCGCGCCGCCCCGGGAGCGGCTGAGCGCACCGGCCGACCTGGCCGCGGCCGTCGCCGAACGCGAAGCGGCGGGAGTGCCCCGCAAGGACGCCATCACCGACATCGCCAAGGAGAACGGAGTCCCCAAGAAGGTCGTCTACGCGGCCGTCCTGGAATTCCGCTGATCTCCGGCAACCCTGGGCCCGTCCCACGTCGTACAGCCTCTTGAGAGCGACCGAAGAGGAGGCGCCGTGGGAGATCCCGACGGTTACGCCGGTTTCGTCGCGGCCCGGTCCGACCGGCTCGCACGCACCGCGTATCTGCTGACCCGCGACTGGGCCCTGGCCGAGGACCTCCTCCAGGAGGCTCTGGCCAAGGCCTGGACGGCGTGGTCCCGGCTGGACGACCAGCCCGAGGCCTACGTCCGCAGGATCATCGTCACCACGTATCTGACGTGGTGGCGGCGGCGCTGGCGCGGCGAACGCCCCACCGCCTTCCCGCCGGAGCGGCCCGGCCCCGACGAGCTGGCCGCCCACGACGAACGCGACCTCGTCTGGCGGGCCCTCGGCCGCCTCGCGCCCCGCCAGCGCGCCGTGATCGTCCTGCGGTTCTACGAGGACCTCACCGAGGCGCAGACGGCGCGGCTGCTGGGCGTCACGGTCGGCACCGTCAAGAGCCAGACCGCCAAGGCGCTGGCCGCGCTCCGCGTCGACGCGACGCTCCGCCCGTCCCGGAACCGGATCGACCTGGGGGTCGGCGAATGAACACCGAGGCTGAACCGCTGAACACCGACGAGCTGCGCGAGCTGCTGCGGATCGGGGGGGAGCCCGCACCGGCCGTCACCGACCGGGTGGCCGGGGTCGCGGCCAAGGTCCGCGCCCGCC
>NZ_BAAGZI010000462.1:0-4248 GCF_054778695.1 Actinocorallia lasiicapitis | reverse complement strand
CACTGCCCGGCCAGCACGGTCCAGCCGCGCTCCCTGGCCAGCCCGGTGAGCTCGGCGGTGAGCCTGGTCTTGCCGACGCCGGCGTCGCCGCTGACGAGCGCGACCCCGGCCTCGCCCTCGGCGGCCCGGTCGAGGAGGCCGGTGAGCGCGGAGAGCTCTGCGGCCCGTCCGATCAGCAGTGACATGCGGTGATTATCCCCGATCAGGACTCCGGTGGGAGCGAGGTGGAGCCCCGGGTGATCAACTCATAGGCCATCAGGATCCGCTGGGCCTCCCCGGCGAGGACCTCGTCGAGCAGCAGCCGTCCGACGGTGCGGCCCTTCTCCGACTTGGGCTGACGGAGCGTGGTCAGCCCCGCCTCGCCCGCCGCCGGGATGTCGTCGAACCCCGTCACCGACACGTTCTCCGGCACCCGCAGCCCCCGGTCGGCGACGGCCTGGAGCGCGCCGAGCGCGATCAGATCGGTGGTGGCGAGCAGCGCGGTGGGCCGCGGATGACGGTCGAGTAGCCGCGCCGCGCCGGTGCGGCCGCCCTCGGGGGAGTGCAGGCACGACTGGAGCGCCACGTCCGCCCAGTCCAGCCCGGCCTCCTCGACGGCGTCCCGGAATCCGGCGATCCGTGCGGCGACCGCGCCGTAGGAGCCCGCGTCGTCCAGTTCGGGCGTGGGGCCGGGGTGCAGCACCCCGAGCCTGCGGTGGCCCAGCCGCAGCAGGTAGGCGGCGACGGTGTGCGCTGCCGCCCGGTCGTCGATCCCGACGAACGGCACGCCCTCGACGTACGGCTCGCCCGCGATCACATAGGGGAGCCTGCGCTGCCGCAGCCCGGCCAGGGCGGGATGGTCGCGGTCCAGGCTGAACGCCACGAACCCGTCGACGATCGCCTCCCGCACCGCGCTCTCGGCCGACGCGTCGTCGGGCCAGGTCATCAGCAGCAGGCTGGTGGAGGAGATCTCGGCGATCTCGGCGAGCCCGCGCAGGAACGCCACCGCGTAGGGGTCGGTGAACGCGTACGACAGCTCCTCGGTGAGGAGGACGCCGACCACTCCGGCCTTGCCGCGCCGCAGGGTGCGGGCCGCCGGATCGGGCCCGGCGTAGCCGAGCTCCTCGGCGACGTCCATGATCCGCTGACGGAGTTCGGGGGCGAGCTGGTCGGGTCGGGAGAAGGCGTTCGACACCGTCGTCCGGGAGACGCCGACGGCCTCCGCGATGGTCTTCAGTGTGACGCGTGCCATGCCAGGAGATCGTAGTTCTGAATTGATTCAGAAACAATCGCCCGTTAGGCTGGCACCAGTTCTGAATCGATCCAGTACCGCGGTTCGGAATCAGGAAAAGCTCGCCGCCTCGCTAGCGGCGCGGCCGCCGGGAATCTATGGGGATGGATTCTCGTTGGCCATGAACAGCCGGATCGGACGTCCCTCAGGGGTGGGGTGGTCGTTCGCCGGCATCGAGCGGGGCCCGGTCGCAGCGCGACCGGGCCCCGTCTCTTCTTCACGGAACACGCACTAGAGCGACAGCACCCGGTCCAGCAGGACCCGGTAGCCCTTGAGGGCCTGGCGCAGCTCCTCGGTGTCGTCCTTGTCGTCGTTCCAGCGGTCGTCCAGCTCGGACTTGCGCTCGGTGAGCGAGCCCGTCAGCCGGCCGACGGCCTCCTCGGTGAGCTGCCCGGCCCGGCGGACCGTCTCATACGGGTCGTCCACGAAGTCGGCCTGGACGTCGTGCCAGCGCCGCCGCAGATCCTCGGCGAAGCCCTCACCGAGCAGGGAGCCGTTCTCCTCCTCCGAGCTGCGCGGCCGTCCGGACACGGGGGTCATCTCGGCCGCCGAACGCTCGGCGGAGATCAGGTCGTCCCGGGTGGGCTCGGCGGGCTCGCTGAGCTCGGCGGGGTCGGCGGGGTCGGTGGTCTCGAAGGGCCGGCCGGACGCGACGGGCTCGTCCCTGGGGGCGGAGCCGTCCTGGGGGTAGGGGTTCATGACTTCCTCTCTTCTGGCACGGTCAGGAGGTCCTCGAACAGGGCCCGGTAGTGGACCATCGCCTGGCGGAGATCCTCGGTGCCGGCCTCCTTGTGCGCCGCGCGTCCGCTGATCTCGCGGGCCTTGCGGTAGTGGTCGAGGGTGCGGGAGTGCTCGACCGAGAGCAGGGCGGTGCGGCTCTGGCCGTCCTCGGTCGGGTAGCCGCGCTCGCGCATCACCACGGTGACGAGCCGGTCGGCTTCGGTGACCGCGGTCTCGGGGGAGTCGACGAAGTGCTCCTGCAGCTCGGTCCAGCCGCGGCGGTACTCGTCGCGGGTGGCCGGGTCGAGCTCCTTCAGGTCGAGTTCCTGGTGGCGCTGCTCACGTTCGAGCAGTTCCTGCTCGGCGGCGCGGCGGCCGCCCGAGCGCTCCACGGTGCGTTCGTATTCGGGGCCGAACCTGCGGCGCAGCCGCTGGGAGCGGGCCTGTCCGTAGGCGACCAGGCTCACGCCCGCGACTGCGGCGAGAATGAGGACGGCGATGACGACCCAGATCATGGTCGGCATGGATGCCTCCTTGGTTTTCTGTGAGGTGCGCCCTGTGCCCCCAACAAACCAGGCGAAACCTGACGTCTGGCAGGCTGGTCGCCCGGACGGTGAACCACGGCGGCCCGTCATACGTCCAACGGGTAAAAGGGGGGCGAAGACATGACCATGCACGCCATGACCATGCGGCAGACCGACGGGCGCACCAAGCCGGTCCCCGCGGACACACCTCCGCAGACCGCCCCGCGGCCCGCCCGCTGGGTGCGGCTGGAAGCCGAGACGCCCGAGCAGGGCCCCGCCCGATCGAATCGTGAAATCGAGCCCTAGCACGCGATGCGTTCGGATAATCTCTTAGAGTGATCGATGGATTCAAAAAGTTCCTGCTCCGCGGCAACCTGGTCGAACTGGCCGTAGCCGTGGTCATCGGCGCGCAGTTCGGCGCGCTCGTCAACCAGTTCGTCAAGTCGTTCATCAGCCCGCTGCTGACACTGGTCGGGGGGAACCCCGACCTCAGCTCGCTGAAGTTCACGATCCGCAAGAGCGAGTTCCTCTACGGGGACTTCCTGACGGTGGCGATCTCGTTCCTGATCGCCGCGCTGGTCGTGTACTTCGTGCTGGTGCTGCCGGTCGCGCGTCTCCTGTCCTACATCGACAGGAACAAGACGGCGACCACGCGCGACTGCCCGCACTGCCTGACCTCGGTGCCGCTCAAGGCGGCGGTCTGCGCCCAGTGCACCCGCGACATCCCGAACATCCCGGAGCCCGCCGTACGGTAGAGGCATGGACGCCCGTAAGCGCCGGTACCTGATCATGATGGGCACGTGCATCACCCTGTACGTGCTCTCCTGGACGGTCGTGCGCTTCTGGTCGGTCACCGCGGCCGTGATCATGGCCGTGGTGGCCTCGATCATTCCGCCGATCGCCGTGATCCTGGCCAACCGTTCCGACTGAACTCCGCGAATATGTGGATATCAGCAAGATCGACCTGTTTAGTAGCAGTGCGGGGTGGGTCACGCCCTCGACAGGACGGTGAACGGCTGTGCGGCACGCCTTCGGTTTCGTTTTGGGGCTTCTGCTCGCCCCTGCCCTGGCCTACGGCACGGCCTGGGCCCATGTGCGTTCGGGCGTCGCGGTCAACGCCCTCGACCACACCATCACCGACCGCACCCAGCTCTACGGCGCGTTCGCGCTGACGGCGGCCGTCGGCCTGCTCACGGGCATCGTGATCGTGGCCCGCTGGGCGTCCCCGCTGGTCTCGCTGATCCCGGCCGTGGCCTTCCTGGCCTGGACGGCCTGGTTCCTGGCCGCCCCCGCCGCCGCGGTCGCCCTTCCGTCCCGCTTCCCCCCGGCCGGCGAACTCGACTCGGGCCTCGAATCCCTCCTGTCCTCCGGCCTCTACGCGCTCCTGGGCTTCGCCCTCCTCGTCCCCGCCTGGACCCCGTACCGCTGGCGCTCCCGCCGCCCCGAGGAAGAGGAACAGCCCTACACCTACGCCTGACCAGCGTGAATATTCACGCCGGAGCGGCGAAGCACTCGGCGAGCAGGGCGGCGACGGCGGGACGGCGGGTCGTCAGATGGACGTCCCAGGGCACCGGACCGGCCAGCGCCGTGGTCAGCGCGGCGCGGATCCAGTCGATCGACTCCCGCGCGGGCAGCCCGCCCCGGCCGGCGCCGAACACCGGCAGCGCCACCGAGCGGAGCGGCGGATCGGCGTACTTGCGCGGATCCAGCGTCAGATAGCCGCGCGAGGCGATC
>NZ_BAAGZI010000461.1:0-4258 GCF_054778695.1 Actinocorallia lasiicapitis | reverse complement strand
AGCGGGGTGAGCCCGGAGTCCAGCCCGGCCAGGGCGCGCAGCACCCCGCCGACCGGCAGGGGCACCGCCCCGACGAGCAGCCCGCCCACCACCGCGACCGCGAGAGCGGCGAGGGTGACGGGCAGGCCCCTGCGCACTACGGGACCTGCTTCACCGCGGCGGAGATCGTCTCGATCAGTTCGGGCAGGCGCGGCCCCCAGCGGGACGCCAGGTCGTCGTTGAGCGCGATCACACCGTTGCTCTTGACGGCCGTCAGCCCGGACCAGCCGGGACGCTTCGCCACGGTCGCGGCGGACTGGCCCGCGCCCACCGAGTCGGCCAGGAAGATCAGTTTCGGGTCGGCCTTGACGACGGCCTCCGACGACAGCTTGGTGTAGCCGGCGCCCTGCTTGTCGGCGGCGTCGGCGATGTTGACCAGCCCGAACAGCCCGTACACCTGGCCGAGGAACGACTTGGACGACACGGTGTCCAGATCGGTGGTCAGCTCGTGGAAGTAGGTGACGCCGTCCTTCTTCGGGGCGGCGGCGACGGCCTTGCCGATCCGCTCGCGCATCCCCTTGGTCACCTCGGCGGCCTGGTCGGCGTGGCCGGTGGCCTGGCCGAGCTCCTCGATCTGGGCGTAGGAGTCCTCGATCTTCGCCGCGGGCGGCTCGACCTTCACCGCGATCTTGAGGTTGCCGAGCGCCTGGACGATGCCGTCGCTGTCACCCGAGAGCACGACCAGATCGGGCTTGTACCCGGCGATCGCCTCGGCGTTCGGCTTGAACCCCGACAGCTTGGTCCTGGGGGCGTCGGCCGGGTGGGTCGAGTACTCGTCGACCGCGACGACCTGCGGTCCCGCGCCGATCGCGTAGAGCATCTCGGTCGCGGTGGGGGAGAGCGACACGATCCGCTGCGGTCCCGCCGCGGTCGTCTGCGCGGGCTTCGGGTCTTCACCGCCGCAGCCGGTCAGAGCGAGCGCACCGACGAGCAGGGACGCGCCGAGGACGCGCAGGGAACGCATGGTGAAACCTCCGAAAGTGGGCGGGAAACGATCAGGAACGCTACCAGCAACCCCTCTGACGTGGGCCAACGCAAAGTCTCACCCAACACCGGACCCGGGCGTCCCTGACCCGGCGGGCACCGCCCTAATCTCGCTGAGGGAGGCGGGATTTGCACGAGAAGACCGAGGACGTCACGTCCTATCTGGCCATGGAGTTGACGCTCCGGGTCGGCGAGCTGATGCTCGCGGGCGGTGAGTCCGCGGACCGGGTGGAACGGGCGATCATCCATCTCGGCCAGGTGTACGGGCTGCCCCGGGTGGAGGCGAACGTCACACTGGCGGCGATCTCCGTGTCGTTCCTGCCGGGCTTCGGCCGTCCGCCGGTGACGGGGGAGCGGATGGTGCGCCGCCGCCGCGCCAACTACACGCGGCTGGTGGAGATCCAGCGGCTGGTCGACGAGGCCGAGGCGGGCCGGATGACCCTCGACCAGGCCACCGAACGGCTCAGGAAGATCATCGCGGCGCGGGCCGCGTACCCGAACTGGCTGATCACCGGTTCGCTCGCCATGATCGGCGGGGCGGGGGCCGTCCTGGTCGGCGGCCGGTTCTGGGCGGCCGTCGCCGCGTTCTGCGCGACCCTGCTCGGCGACCGGACGTCCGACTGGCTGGCCCGGCGGGGTGTCGCCGAGTTCTTCCAGGTCGGGGTGGGCGCGGCCATCGGCGCGCTCGTCGCGGTGCTGCTGGTGGCGCTGGACGCGCCGGTCAGTTCCGGCGCCGTGGTCATCGGCGTGGTCATCGCCCTGATCCCCGGACGCGCCCTGGTCGCCAGCCTCCAGGACGGCATCGCCGGCGACTACATGACGGGCACGGTCCGGCTGGTCGAGACCATGTTCATCATCTCGGCGATCCTCGCGGGCGTCGGCTTCACCATCTATCTGGGCTCCCGGTCGGGCGTCCCGATCTCGCTGGACAACCTGCCGACCGCCCAGCTCTCGAACCGGGCCGCGCCGGTCCTCGCGGCGGGCGTGATGTCGGCGGCGCTCGCCGTGTACGTCCTCACCCCGCGGAACTGGGTGCCGGTCGCGGCCGTGGGCGGGATGGCCGGCTGGATCGTCTTCGTCCTGCTGCTGGAGACCAAGCTGGCCGCCGCGGCCGCGACCCTGGTCGTCACCACGATGCTCGGCCTGGTCGGCACCGGTTGCGCCCGCGCCCGCGACGTCCCGCCGCTGGTCGCCGTGATCCCGTGCGTGACGCCGCTGCTGCCCGGAACCCTGATGTACCGGGGGCTGCTGGAGGTCACCACCGACCACGCCAACAGCGGGGTGCTGTCCCTGGTCGAGGCCGTCTCGACGGCGCTGGCGCTCGGCGCGGGCGTCATCTTGGGCGCCGAGATCCTCCGGGCGATCATCCCGGTCCGCGATCGCGCCGTCCGCGTCATGCTCCCGGTGACCAGGCGCGTCAGACGCTGATCTTGAAGTTCTCCAGGTGGGCCAGGACGGACTGGTTGGCCTCCCAGCCGTCCGGGAACTTGATCGGCACATTGAGATGGACCGGGCTGGTCGACGGATGGGCGTCGAGGAGCTCGGGGATCCCTGCCCTGGCGACGACCAGGCACGCGTGCCGGTGCCGGGACGCCAGCACGCACAGCCGGCCCGCCTGGAGATGGAACTCCGTCGCGTCGCGCCGCCCCGACAGCGGATGCAGCACGACCGTGACGTCGTACTCGCGGCCCTGGAGCCGGTTGGCGGTGTCGACCGTGATGTCGGTGCCGCGCAGCAACTGCTTGATCGCCGCGACCTGGTCGCGGTCGGCGGCGCCGACCGCGATCCGGTCCGCGGTCACCGGCCGCTCCTCGCCGCCGTCGGTGGCCACCGCGCCCCGCTGGAGCACCCGGACGGCCAGTGCCGCGGTCGCGGCGACGGCCTCGACGTCGGTGCGGACCGTGTGCTTGGACGGCAGCTCGTACAGGGCCCAGCCGGTCTCGGCGGCGATGTCGAGCGCCTGGTCGTGCAGGCTCATGCCCGTCGCGGAGTAGTGCAGCAGCCGGTCGCCCGGCTCGGTGCCCGCCCGGAAACCGGTGTAGGGGTAGAAGGCGTCGGAGACGACGGGGGCCGCGGAGGCGGGCAGCCGCCAGGAGACCGGCAGCCGGTGCACCGGCAGGTCGGGATTGTGGGCGAGGAGCACCGACACCGCCGACTGGGTGGGGTCCCAGGACTGTCCCGCCCAGCGTTCGGCGTCGACCGTGGAGAACGGGTCGAGCTGGCCGGGGTCGCCGACGAACAGGGCGCGTTCGAACCGGCCCGCGATCCGCAGCAGGGCGTCCGAGCGCATCTGGTAGGCCTCGTCGACGATCGCCCACGTCCAGGTGCCGTCGGACAGCGTCGCCCACTTCGCCGACGTCGCGATCACCACGGGCGCCTCCACCAGGGCGTCGGCCTTGGCGTTGACCAGGACGTTCGGCAGCCGGACCCGCTCGGACGGCTTGTAGTCGGCAGCCGACAACCGTCCGATCACCAGCTGCGGGTCCTTCACCGACAGCCGTTCGATCAGGTCGTCGACCTGCTCGTTGGTCTGTGCGACGATCATCAGCCGTTCGCCCGCGCCGGTCAGATGCAGCGCCGCCTTCACCACCAGCGTGGACTTGCCTGCGCCGGGCGGCGAGTCGACGACCACGCCCCGGTGCAGCCCGCTGGTCAGATCGTCCAGCACGGCCGAGACGACGGCGTCGGCGAGAGCGCCGGGGTTGCGTCCGGGCAGCCGCAGCACGGTCATGGCAGTTCCTTCACGGTCGGCTCGCGGAGCTGGGCGGACATCTCCTCGGTGGCGACCTCGCCGGGCGGCTCGTACGGCTCCGGCGGCCCGCCGTGCGTCCACGGGGTCTCCTCCGGGTCGGGTAGGTTCGCGCCCGGCCGGAACTCATCGGTGAACGTGGTGAAGCAGACGGACTCGCCGAGCTCCGGGACGCTGCCGGGCGCGGGCTTCTTGGCGCGGCCCATGCCGTCCTGGAGTTCGAGCAGGACGCCGTCGTGGTCGGCCTCCACCACGATCGCCTTCTGCTTGCGGGCCGCGTTGTGCACGGCCGCGCCCGGCTCGGCCCGCAGCTCGTCGCCGGTGGCGATCCGCAGCAGCGGCCGGGGCCTGTCCTTTTCGTTGGTGTGGTCGGGGTCCGCCCAGACGACCTCGCCCGCGAACGCCTCACCGGTCAGCCGGTGCCCCGCCATGACCAGCGGGTCGTCCAGGGCGCGCTGCACCGAGTACCGGGCCGCCTGCCCTTCC
>NZ_BAAGZI010000460.1:0-4264 GCF_054778695.1 Actinocorallia lasiicapitis | reverse complement strand
CTGCCCGTCCTGGAGCGCGGCCGCACCGCACCCGCCGCGTCCGCGACCAGCCGACCGGGCGCCGAACACCTGGAGGCCACCGACGCCGCCACCCGCGTCACCGCCCAGATCACCCTCTGGCCGCGCGACGGCGGCACCGCGCTCAGCGTCCACCTCGACGGGGTCCCCCCCGGCACGAGCTGCAGCCTCGTCGCGATCGGCATAGACGGCCGCCGTGACACCGCCGCCGGCTGGACCGTGGCCGGCGAAGGCTACGGCGACTACCGCGGCTCGACGATGATCACGCGGCCGGATCTCGACCGGCTCGAGGTCGTGACGGTCGACGGCCGCACCCTCGTGACCGTCCCGGCCTCCTAACAGGCCCCACCGAACCGGACAATCAGCAACAAATCTAACCCGACAGAATTCAACTTCTGTCGGGTTACGCACCATTTGATACCTCATGCACCTTTTGTGTGTATCGGGCTCACAGTGCGGCGTTGAGACGGGCGTCCTGCCGGGTGAGGTGGTCGCGCTCGGACAGGTTGGGCGCCGCCAGGGCCGCCCCGGCGTACAGGCGGGCAGCGGCGGCGGTGTGCCGGGGCAGGGCAGGACCCAGCTCCCCCGCGGCGGCCAGATCGGCGAGCGGACCGTCGGCCTCCCCCAGAGTGACGGCCCGGTTGAGACGGGTGGTCAGCCCGCGGACGGCGCGCAGGGTGAGGCCGGGGTCAGGGAGGGGCGGGCGCGCAGGATGTACAGGCGGAGGGAGTCGGTCCCCTCCCCCGGTTCTGGCGCGGGTTCGGTTTCGAGGCGTTCCTCGCGGTGCCGTCGGGAGGTCGCGGCGCGGGAGACGTCGAGGAACTTGCGCCAGGACGCGGTGATCAGCCAGCCCTTGGGGTCGCGGGGCGGGTCGCCGGGCCAGGCGCGGACGGCTTCCAGGGGGGCGTCCTGCACGGAGGGCGCCTCGGCACTGCTTGAGCAGCAGGTATTTGGCCATGGTGTCCCTTGGCGGGCATGTTCGGTGCGGGTGACGGTTCGGTAAATACCCTAACTTTGGGTGTTTGTGGGACTTGTGGGGTCTTGGGGGGACCGACCAAGATCTTTGGCCATGGTCGGGGGAAGATTGCTGGCGCGCCGTGGTCTGCACGAGAAGATGCTCGTCTGCGCGGCGTCGCTGACGGTGCTGTTCGCGTTGGTGATGCTGGCGACGTTGACGGCGTTCACCGCGACGGTGACGCGTGAGGGTCTGGCGCGGACGCTGGGGTCGATGACCTTCGATCAGGTCGGCACCCGGGTGTCGCAGCAGGTGAAGGCCGGTGGGTGGGCGGAGTCCGAGGCGTATCTGCGGGAGCGTCTGGCGGCGGCTTATGGGCCGGTGCCGCTGGAGGTGGGGGCGTCGGCGCGGGGTGATTCCTATGCGCTGCCGGGCCAGGAGAAGGACGATCATCCGGAGTTGACGGCGTTCGCGTTGTTCTCGGGGTTGGAGCAGCACGCGCGGTTGGCCGAGGGGGTGTGGCCGTCGGACGGCGGGGCTGACGGTCTGGTGCGGACGGTGGTGTCGGTTCCCGCGGCGAAGCTGCTGAAGGTGAAGGTCGGCGACACGCTGCGGATGGTGAACCGGATCGACCGGTCCCCCGTCACCGCGACGGTGGTGGGGTTGTACGAGGTGGTGGATCCGGCCGATCCGTACTGGCATGGGGACCGGCTGTCGATCGACGGTGTGGAGCGGCTGGGGTATACGACGTTCGGGCCGCTGGTGGTGGATCCGGGGGTGTTCGCGCGGCGGTTCGCGCCGCGCGGGGTGCAGGCGTCGTGGACGGTGCGGCCGGACACGTCGCGGATGGACGCGGGCCGGGTGCATGAGCTGCCGGGCAGGCTGGGCGCGATGGACACGGCGTTGCGGGCCAAGGGGTTCGGGGTGGTGTCGGAGCTGCCGGGCGAGTTGCGGCAGTTGGACACGGCGCTGCTGGTGACGCGGTCGACGATGCTGGTGCCGGTGTTGCAGCTGGTTCTGCTGGCGGGGTATGCGCTGCTGCTGGTGGCGCGGTTGATCGCTGATCAGCGTCGGGCGGAGGTGTCGTTGCTGCGGGCGCGGGGGGCGTCGTTGCGGCAGGTGGGCGGGTTGGCGTTCGTGGAGGGGCTGGTGCTGGCGGTGCCGGGGCTGGTGGCGGCTCCGTTGCTGGCGCCGGTGCTGTTGCGGTGGTCGGCGCACGCTCCGGGGGTGCGGTCGACGGGGTTGCGGTTGGCGGAGGCGCCGACGGGGCTGGTGTGGGTGGTCTCGCTGGTGGCGTCGGTGGGGTGTGCGGTGGCGTTGGCGGTGCCGACGGTCCGTTCGGCGCGTGGGACGTATGTGGAGAGCCAGTCGGGGCGTGGCCGGGGTGAGGCGCGGGGTCCGTTGCAGCGGGCGGGCGCTGATCTGGCGTTGCTGGTGGTGGCGGGGTTGGGGATGTGGCAGTTGACCCGGTACGGGGCGCCGGTCACGTCGACTTCGGGTGGTCTGGGCGTTGATCCGGTGATCGTGGCGGGTCCTGCGTTGGCTTTGCTGGCGGGTGGTGCGCTGGTGTTGCGGCTGGTGCCGGTGGCGTCGGGTGTGGCGGAGCGGTTGGCTGCGGGCGGTCGGGGGTTGGCTCCGGCGTTGGGGGCGCGGCAGATCAGCCGGCGTCCGCTGCGGTATGCGGGTCCTGCGTTGCTGCTGGTGATGGCGGTCGCGGTGGGGATCTTGTCGGTGACGACGTCGGGGACGTGGCGGGCGTCGCAGGTGGCGCAGGCGGATTTCGCGTCGGGGGCGCAGGTGCGGATCGCGGCGCCGTCGGCTGAGGGGCTGCCTGCGGCGGTGGGTCAGCGTGCGGTGTTGGAGGCGTTGCCGGGGGTGGGGGTGGTGAGTCCGGTGCTGCGGGGCAGTGTGCGGGTGGGTGATGGTGATACGGCGCTGCTGGCGGCCGATGCGGGTGCGTTGGCGAAGGTGGTGGTGGGTGAGCCGGATCTGGTGGCGGCGCTGGCCGGGCCCGCGGGTGATCGTCCGGCGGCGCTGGGGGTGCTGCCGGGTGAGCCGAAGCGGTTGGAGCTGCGGTTGCGTGCCTCGGGTGGTGAGCCGGGGTTGACGGTGGAGCTGGCGGCGATGTTCCAGGCGTTCGTGACGGTCGTGGACGGTTCGGGTCTGGTGCGTGAGGTGCCGTTGGGGCGGTTGCCGGCCGATGGCAGGGTCAGAACGCTGACCGCGGATTTGGCGGCACTGGCCGGGCAGGGCGGCCGGTTGACGTATCCGCTGAGCTTGCGCGGTGTGCGGTATGAGCTGCCGCAGGTGCTGTACCGGGGCCGGTTGGACGTCGCGGTGGAGCGGGTGAGCGCCGACGGCGTGCCGGTCGGCCTGCCGTCGGGCGACCGGTGGCGGTGGACGTTCACCCCGCAGGGCGACGTCCCCTCGAACGGCACTCCGGCCAGGTCGGGGGCCGGGTGGACGGTCGGCGTCAAGTACAAGGGTGAGCTGGTCTCCCCGACCGGGTTCGGTTTCCCCGAGCCGGACGTGTTGACGCTGCTGCTGCCCGGCCCGGCCGAGGCTCCGCTGCACGGTCTGATCACCCGGGAGCTCGCCGACACCAAGAGGCTGAAGGTCGGCGACACCCTGGAGGTGGAGGTGGGGGCGCGCGTGAAGATGACGGTGTCGGGCGTGGTGCGGGCGTTGCCGACGACCGATCCGGTGCGTCCGGCGGTCCTGGTGGATCTGGCGGCGTTCAACGAGCGGGCGCTGAACCAGGCGCAGCTTGCGGTGGTGCCGTCGGAGTGGTGGATGTCGGGTTCGCCGGAGGTCGGCGCGGTGGCCGGGTGGGGGTGGGTGCAGGACCGTGACGCCGTCCGGGCGGAGTTCCGGGACTCCCCGCTCGGTGCGGCGTTGCAGGGCGCCTTGTTCCTGGGGTTCCTGGCGGCGCTGCTGTTCGCGGTGGTCGGTTTCGCGATCAACGCGACGGTGTCGGTGCGGGAGCGGGTCACGGAGTTCGCGGTGCTGCGGGCGCTGGGTGCTTCGCCGCGGCAGGTGTTCGGGATGCTCGGCATGGAGCAGGCGCTGCTCGTGCTGCTCGGCTTGGCGGGCGGGCTGGTGCTCGGTCTGGCGGTGGCGTGGCTGGCGGTGCCGCGGCTGGTGCTGTCGGTGCGGGCCAGTGCCCCTTACCCGAAGGTGGATCTGGTGGTGGCTTGGGGGCCGGTGGCGGCGCTGCTGGCCGGTTCGCTGGCGGTGCTGGCCGTGGTGCTCGGCCTGCTGGTGGCGCGGTTGCGGCGGGCGGGCGCGGGT
>NZ_BAAGZI010000459.1:0-4287 GCF_054778695.1 Actinocorallia lasiicapitis | reverse complement strand
CCGCCCGCGATCCCGGTCGCCGGGGAGCCCGGCCGGCACTCCGGGCTGGACAAGCCCGCACCCGCGCCCGCCCCCGCCGACACCGCGCCGGCCACCGGGCGGAACGGGCAGGTCAAGGGCCAGATCAAGATCGAGGACGAGGTCGTCGAGAAGATCGCGGCACTGGCGGCGCTGGAAGTCGCCGGGGTCGCGGGGCTCGGCTCGGTGAACGGCCCCGCTTCGGAGACCCTCGAAGCGGTCCGGCAGCGGATCGGGATGGGCGAGCGGGTCGACCGCGGGGTCCTGGCCCGGGTCACCGACAACGAGATCTCGCTCGACGTCAGCCTGATCGTGGAGTACGGCAGCGTCGTCCTGGACGTGGCGAAGACGGTGCGCACCAACGTGGCCAGGATCGTCGGGCTGATGCTCGGCATGAAGGTCACCGCGGTGAACGTCACCATCGACGACGTCAAGATGCCCGACTAGCTCCCCGGACGGCACGAAAGCCGCTCCCGGCGATCCGGGGGCGGCTTCTCCGTTTCCGTCAGCCCGCTACTTGGCGGGGACGTCGCACTGCGTCATCCCCGTCGAGTTCATGACGGTCAGCCCGACCTTCTTCAGGCCCTGCTTCACCACGTCGTCGAACGCGAACTCGTGCGGCGTCGGATCCTGGGCCGTCGTGTACGCCTGGATCTGCGGCTCCCCGCCCTCGGTGAGCACGGTCGCCCGCACCGTCCCGACCCCGGTGTAGACCACACGCACCTTGATCCCGTCGCCGGCCTTGACGTAGTAGGCCGACTTGACCCCGCAGACCCCGGTGCTCTTCGACCCGTTGGTGTTGAGGTTCGGATCGAGCATCGCGAACGGGTTGGGCCCCTTGCCCTCCGGGGTGGGTCCCTGTGCCTGCGGCCGCCCGGCCCCGCCGTCCTCGGGGGCGTCC
This sequence comes from Actinocorallia lasiicapitis, assembly GCF_054778695.1. Lineage (NCBI taxonomy): Bacteria > Bacillati > Actinomycetota > Actinomycetes > Streptosporangiales > Thermomonosporaceae > Actinocorallia > Actinocorallia lasiicapitis. The sequence goes on along the minus strand of NZ_BAAGZI010000459.1, from coordinate 3,368 downwards.
TTCTCCCCCACCAGAGGCCACACGAGCACGGCGACGGCGCCCGCCACCAGCAGCGCGGTCAGCAGGTACCCCGCCCTCCGCAGCACCCGATGGTGCAACGGCATCTCCGACATGAACCACTCCAGAGTCAACGGGCCACCAGCCGCGCCAGGTTACCGCAAGGTAGCCCATGCCAGCCCGAAACGCCCGAGGTCAGTCGCGGGTGGCGAAGTGCTCCACTTTGGCGATCTTGCCGGAGATGACGATGACGTCGCTGTACTGCAGGACGGTGTCGGAGGTCGCGTGGGTGAAGTCCTCGCCCTGGCTCTTGACGGCCACGACGGTGATGCCGTGCCGGTTGCGGAGGTTGGTCTCGCCGAGCGGGACGCCGACGATGTCGCGGCTGGGACGCGTCTTCGCGAACGCGAAGTCCTTGTCGACCTCCAGGTAGTCGAGCATCCGGCCGCTGACGAGATGGGCGATCCGCTCGCCCATGTCGTGTTCGGGGAGGACGACGTGGTGGGCGCCGATCCGTTCCAGGATCCGGGCGTGCTGACGGCTGACGGCCTTCGCCCAGATGTCCTCGATCTCCAGCTCGACCAGCAGTGACGTCACCAGGATGCTGGCCTCCAGATCGCCGCCGATCCCGACGACCGCCCGGTAGAACTCCGGGACGCCGAGTTCGCGCAGCGCCTCGATGTCGGTGCAGTCGGCGACCGCGATATGGGTGAGCCGTCCGGCGAGGCTCTGCACCAGCTTCGGCCGGTTGTCCAGGGCGAGGACCTCGGTGCCGTGGCTGGCCAGCTCCAACGCCAGCGAGCTGCCGAATCTGCCGAGCCCGATCACGACGACCGGTTGGTTGCCGATGTCAGCCAACGAGGCACCTCTCTTCCGGTAGTTCATAGCGGCGGGTGCGGTCCCGCAACGCGAGCGCCGACCCCAGGGTCAGCGGGCCGACCCTGCCGACGAACATCAACACGATCAGCAGGACCTGGCCGTGCGGCGGCAGGGTCGCGGTGATCCCGGTGGACATGCCGACCGTCGCGAACGCCGAAACCGCCTCGAACAGCACCATGTCGAGACGGTGCGGGCTGATCGACAGCAGGACGCAGGTGGCCAGCGCGACGATCCCGACGGCCAGCAGCGCGACCGTCAGCGCCTGCCGCTGGACGGCCTCGGGCAGCCGCCGCCTGCCGATGTTGACGCTGGGTTCGCCGCGCAGCTCCGCCCAGATCACGAACGCGAGCAGCCCGAACGTCGTCACCTTGATACCGCCGGCCGTCCCGGCGCTGCCGCCGCCGATGAACATCAGCAGATCGGTCACCAGCCAGCTCTCGGGATACATGCCGGCGATGTCGATGCTGTTGAACCCGCCGGAGCGCGGCATCACCGCGACGAAGAACCCGGCCAGCACACGTCCCGAACCGTGCAGCGAACCGAGGGTGCGGGGGTTGTCCCACTCGGCGGCGGTGAGGACTGCGGTGCCCAGCACCAGCAGGGCGCCGGTCGCGGCGAGCGTCACCCGGGTGAGGACCGACCAGGTGGACGGCTTGTGCCAGGCGCGGAACAGTTCGAACACCACCGGATAGCCCAGCCCGCCGACGATCACCGCGGTCGCGATCGGCAGGCAGATCCACGGGTCGGCCGCGAACCTGGTCAGGCTGTCGTGCCAGAGCGCGAACCCGGCGTTGTTGAACGCCGACACCGAGTGGAAGACACCCAGATAGGCGGCCCGCCCGAACGGCTCGCCATAGCCGATCATGAACCGGGCGGTGAGGATCAGCGCGACGATCAGCTCGGACACCAGGCTGAACAGGACGACGTTCCGCACCACCCGCCGGACGTCCACTGCGCGCAGCGCCCTCGTCTCGGCCTGGACGGCGAGCCGTGCCTTCAGCCCGATCCGCCCGGACAGGATCAGCGCGAACAGCGTGGCCAGGGTCATGATTCCGAGGCCGCCGACCTGGAACAGCGCCAGAATGACCGACTGGCCGAAACCCGACCAGTGCGTGCCGGTGTCGACCGTCACCAGCCCGGTGACGCACACCGCCGACGTCGCGGTGAACAGCGCGTCCAGAAACCGCGGGGAGCCTTCACCCTCGGTGGCGATCGGCAGGGACAGCAGCGCCGTCCCGACGCTGACGGCCAGCCCGAACCCGCCGACGACGACCTGCGCCGGATGCTGGAACCGTCCCAGCACCACCCGGAACCAGCGGCCGTTACCGCCGCGCATGACATCCCTCCCCACCAGGGACCGCGCCCGAGCCTCACCCGGCACACCGATCACCGAGCATATCCCCCACCCGTCTCCCCGTCGTGCCGACTCCCCGGCCGCCGTCGGTGCGGGGTGAACGGCCGCCGCCCTCGGCACCGGCGGGTGGGCCGGGCGAGGGCGGGCGCGGGGGTCAGGCGGTGGCGCGGTGGAGGAGGGCGGCGATCTCGGTCATCTCGGTTTCTCCTTAACCCCAGGCGCCGGCGATCTGCCGGGTCGTCGCGTTGAGCCGGTTGAACATGTTGGTGACGCCGATCATCAGGACGATCGCGGCGAGCTGCTTCTCGTCGAAGTAGGTGGCGGCCCTGTCCCAGATCTCGTCGTTGACGGCGTCGGGCCGGTCGGCGAGGCGCGTGGCGGCCTCGGCCAGTTCGAGTGCCGCGCGCTCCTCGTCGGAGAAGTACGGCGCTTCGCGCCAGGCGACGATCGTGGCGAGCTGTTCGTCGCTGACCCCGGCCTTGCGGGCGGTCTTGGCGCCGCCGTCGACGCAGGCGCTGCAGCCGTTGATCTGGCTGACGCGCAGGTGCACCAGCTCCAGCGTCTGCCCCTCGACGCCGCCGGAGTGCACCGCCTTGAAGATCTCCTGGATGGGCTGCATCGCGCCGGAAAGGACGACGGCCGGGTTCTGCATACGAGACTGCATTGTTTTCTCTCTTCTTCCGTTCGGCTGCCCCGTCCCTCGGGGCATGACCTCATTTCAGCCTGGACGCCCCGTCCCGGGCGATGGCCGTGGGACACCGTGGGACACCCGCGACGTCTGGGAGCAGCGGCGATACGCCGGGATAATGTTCTTCTCCGACGGGACAGGCAGGGAGTGCACGGTGGTCGTGAAACAGCAGACGGACCCGCAGGACGAGCTGGCGGCCCGGCTCCGGCTGCTCCAGGAGTTGTCCGGGCTCGGCGTGCGGGCGCTCGCCAGGGACACCGGGCTCAGCTCGTCGTCCCTTTCGCGGTATCTCAGCGGCCAGTCGGTGCCGCCCTGGCCCGCGGTGCTCGAACTCTGCCGTCTGGTGAAGCGGGATCCGCGGCCGTTGCGCCCGCTGTGGGAGCGGGCCGGGAGCCCGCTGCCCGCGCCGCCGAAGACGAGCCGCCAGGTCCAGCCGCCGTCCCCGCCCGC
>NZ_BAAGZI010000458.1:0-4301 GCF_054778695.1 Actinocorallia lasiicapitis | reverse complement strand
GTCCCGGCTGGCGGCCCTCACCCACGCGCTGGTCCTGGCCGGGATCGTGCTGGTGGCCGCCCCGCTGGTCGGCCGGATCCCGCTCGCCGCGCTCGTCGGTGTCCTCCTGGCCACCGCGGTCCGGATCGTCGAGGCGGGGTCGCGGCTGGCCCTGGCCCGCTCGACCCGCTCCGACGGGATCGTCATGGTGCTCACCGCCGCCGCGACCCTCGCGCTCGACCTGGTCAAGGCCGTCATCCTCGGGATGGTGATCGCGGGTGCGCTGGCGCTGCGGTCCATCGCCCGCGCCACCCGGCTCCAGCAGGTCGCCCTCGACCCGGCCGACCACCACGCCGAGGAGCACGAGCTGCTCGCCGACCACATCGTCGCCTACCGGCTCGACGGGCCGCTGTTCTTCGGCGCCGCCCACCGGTTCCTGCTGGAGCTCACCGAGATCGCCGACGTCCGGGTCGTCATCCTGCGGATGTCCCGGATCTCCACGCTCGACGCGACCGGCGCGCACGTCCTCGGCGACGCGATCACCCGGCTCGAACACCGAGGGATCCTGGTCCTGCTGTCGGGGATCAAACCGGGCCACGACCAGGTGCTCGCCACCCTCGGCGTCGCCGACCACCTCCGCGACCAGGGCCTGATCTTTCCCGGCACCCCGCACGCCATCGCCCACGCCCGCGACCACCTGCGCGCCACCGGCCACCTCCCCGCCCTCACCGGACGGCCCTGACGCTCCCCGAGGAGTGATCACGGTCACGCACGCTTCCGAAATACCCCCTAGGGGTATAGCGTTGAGCTCGAAGCAAGGCACCGGACCGAAGGAGACAGAGCGATGGCGACCACCGAGTACACCGTCAAGGGCATGACCTGCGGCCACTGCGTCTCCTCGGTCACCGAGGAGATCGGCAAGATCGCCGGAGTCGGCCTGGTCCTGGTGGACCTGCCCACCGGCAAGGTCTCCGTCACCAGCGAGGCTCCCCTCCAGGAGCGGCAGGTGCGTGAGGCCGTCGACGAGGCCGGTTACGAACTGGTCGGCTGACCCCGGCCCGTGGACGTCGACCGGATGAGCGGACGAGGAGGAGAAGAACGATGAACACCGCCCTGGACCGGGTCGAACTCTCGATCGGCGGGATGACCTGCGCCTCGTGCGCCAACCGGATCGAGAAACGGCTCAACAGGCTGGACGGCGTGACCGCGACCGTCAACTACGCCACCGAGAAGGCCAGCGTCAGCTTCACCGAAGGCGTCAGCACCGACGAGCTGATCGCCCAGGTCGAGAAGGCCGGCTACACGGCGTCGCTGCCCGCGGCGGCCGAGCCCGCGGCGGAACCGGCCGAGGACACCGCCCTGAACACCCTGCGGACCAGGCTGACGGTCAGCGCGCTGCTGGCCGTGCCGGTCATCCTCATGGCGATGATCCCGGCGCTGCAGTTCCGGAACTGGCAGTGGGCGTCGCTGACGCTCGCCGCGCCGGTCCTGGTGTGGGGCGCGCTGCCCTTCCACGTCGCGGCGTGGAAGAACCTGAGGCTCGGCACGGCCACCATGGACACGCTGGTGTCGCTCGGCACGATCTCCGCGTTCGCCTGGTCGCTGTACGCCCTGTTCTTCGGGACGGCCGGCGAACCGGGCATGACCCACCCGTTCCGCTTCGCGATCGAACGGTCGGACGGCGCGGGCAACATCTACCTGGAGGTCGCGGCGGGCGTCACGGTCTTCATCCTCGCCGGACGGTACTTCGAGGCCCGCTCCAAGCGGCGGGCGGGCGCCGCGCTCAAGGCGCTGCTGGAGATGGGGGCGAAGGACGTCGCGGTGCTCCGCGACGGCGTGGAGCAGCGGATCCCCGTCGGCTCGCTGAAGATCGGCGACCTGTTCGTCGTCCGGCCGGGAGAGAAGATCGCGACCGACGGGGTGATCACCGAGGGGTCGTCGGCGGTCGACGCCGGTATGCTCACCGGCGAATCCGTCCCCGTCGAGGTCGGGGTCGGCGACCCCGTCACCGGCGCGACGGTCAACGCCGGCGGACGGCTCGTCGTCCGGGCCGCCCGGATCGGCGCGGACACCCAGCTCGCGCAGATGGCACGGCTCGTCGAGGACGCGCAGAACGGCAAGGCCAAGGCGCAGCGGCTCGCCGACCGGATCTCCGGGATCTTCGTGCCGGTCGTCATCGTGCTGGCCGTCGCCACCCTGGGCTTCTGGCTCGGCGACGGAGCCCCGGCCGCGACGGCGTTCACCGCGGCGGTCGCCGTCCTGATCATCGCCTGCCCGTGCGCCCTCGGGCTGGCCACACCGACCGCGCTGCTGGTCGGCACCGGCAGGGGAGCGCAGCTCGGCATCCTGATCAAGGGCCCTGAGGTGCTGGAATCGACCAAGGCGGTCGACACGATCGTCCTGGACAAGACCGGCACCGTCACCGAGGGCCGGATGAGCCTGATCCGCGTCGTCACCGCCGAAGGGCAGGACGAGGAGGAGGTGCTGCGGCTGGCCGGAGCGCTCGAACACGCCTCCGAGCACCCGATCGCCCGCGCCATCGCCAGAGCCGCCGAGAAGCGGACCGGGCCCCTGGCCGTGCCGGACGACTTCCAGAACCTCGCGGGCCTGGGAGTGCAGGGCGTCGTCGACGGGCACGGGGTGCTGGTCGGCCGGGAGCAGCTCCTCGGAGAATGGGCGCTACGGCTGCCCGCCGAGCTCGCCCTGGCCAAGCAGGCCGCCGAGTCCGCCGGGCAGACCGCGGTCGCCGTCGCCTGGGACGGCGAGGCGCGCGCCGTGCTGGTCGTCGCCGACACGATCAAGGAGACCAGCGCGGAGGCGGTCCGCCGGTTCCGGGAGCTGGGGCTCACCCCGATCCTGCTGACCGGAGACAACGAGGCCGCGGCCCGTGCCGTCGCCGCGGAGGTCGGCATCACCGAGGTCGTCGCCGAGGTGCAGCCCGCCGACAAGGTCGACGTCGTCAAACGGCTCCAGGCCGAGGGACGCACCGTCGCGATGGTCGGCGACGGAGTGAACGACGCCGCCGCCCTCGCCCAGGCCGACCTCGGTCTGGCCATGGGCACCGGCACCGACGTCGCCATCGAGGCCGCCGACCTCACCCTGGTCCGCGGCGATCTGCGGGCCGCCGCCGACGCCCTCCGGCTGTCCCGCCGCACCCTCGCCACGATCAAGGGGAACCTGTTCTGGGCGTTCGCCTACAACGTGGCCGCGCTCCCGCTGGCGGCCGCCGGGCTGCTCAACCCGATGCTCGCCGGCGCGGCGATGGCGTTCTCCAGCGTCTTCGTCGTCAGCAACAGCCTGCGGCTCCGCCGCTTCCGCCCCGCCTGACCGAACCACACGACGGGCGCCCTGGTCCTGCCAGGGCGCCCGTCGCGTTTTCCTGGCGTGCGCGGATCAGTGGCGCGGGCGGTCAGTCGGCCAGGACGTCGTCGGGTGTCGTGGCGGCGAGCTCGGCGAGGGTGCGGAGTGCCTGGTCGAGGGTCGGGAGGGGTGGGGAGGCCAGGGCGAGGCGGACGGCGCCCGGAGTGCGGCGGTCACCGACGGCGAAGGCGGCGGCCGGGGTGACGGCGATGCCGTGGCGGGCGGCCGCGGCCACGAACGTGTCGGCGCGCCAGGGCGACGGTAGCTCCCACCAGCAGTAGTAGGAGTGCGGGGCGGTGCGGACGGCGAACCCGGCCACCCGTTCGGCGGGGAGCCGCTGCCGTGCGGCGGCGTCGTCCCGTTTGGCCAGCGACACCGTCCGCACGGTGTCCTCCTCCAGCCAGCGGGCGGCCGCCTCCAGCGCGAACCCCGACGGGGTCCACGCGCCGGACCGCAGCGCCGTGGCGGTGGCCGCCGTCAGCGGTTCGGGGACGATCGCGAACCCGACGGTCAGGCCGGGAGCGAGCCGTTTGGACAGGCTGTCGACCAGGACGGTCCTGCCGGGGGCGAGCGCCGCCAGCGGCGGGCCGTCGGCGAGGAACGACCAGACGGCGTCCTCGATCGCGTACAGGCCGAGCCGGTCGAGCAGACCAGCCAGTTCCGCCCTGCGGGCGCCGGGCATGGTCACCGACAGCGGGTTGTGCAGGGCGGGCTGGAGGTAGACCCCGTTCAGCGGGGCCTTGCGGTGGGCGGCGTCGAGGGAGTCCGGCACGAGCCCGTCGCCGTCCACTTCGAGGGGCACCAGGGTGATCCCGAGGCGGTGCGCGATCGCCTTCACCACCGGGTAGGTCAGTTCCTCGACGCCCAGCCGGGAGCCTGGCGGCGCGAGCACCGTCAGGGCCGCCGCGAGGGCCTGCCGCGCGTTGCCCGCGAACAGCACCCGCCCGGGCTCGGGCCGCCAC
>NZ_BAAGZI010000457.1:0-4311 GCF_054778695.1 Actinocorallia lasiicapitis | reverse complement strand
CCGGACCCGCTGATTAAGAGTCAGCTGCTCTAACCAACTGAGCTAGCGGCGCGGGTGTCGGCTCGGCCCGTCGGCCTCGCTGACAGAGAGAACATTACCAGGGTGGGGCGGGGGGCGCGAATCAGTTGGGTGGGGCGAACGTGGGTCGGAGGTAAGTTGTTGCCGACATATACGGTTTCGTGACTTTTGGAGGGGTGTGGATGCTGGTGCGGGGGAAGGTGCTGCTGGTCGCGGTGGCCGTGGCGGCGGGGTCGCTGGCCGGGGCCACGGCGGCGCAGGCGGGCGTACAAGAAGAGCGGGCGGCGGCGTGTTCGGTGCCGCAGAAGTTCTCGCGGGTGATCGAGCTGCCCGGTAAGGGGAGCGTGCACGCGCCGACCAGGAAGCACCCGGGCGGGTGGGTGCGCGGGCAGTACATGAAGATCGTCGACGATGGGGTGACGGAGCCGCACTGGACGGCGTACGGGAAGCGGCACACCCGGTACTTCGCCAAGAAGCCGGTCGTCTGCCTGCTGCTGGCGGGGCCGCGGAACCAGATTCTGAAGAAGAGCTCGCTGAAGGGGCTGCGCAAGCAGGTCGCCACCGGGAAGACGAGCTGGCAGTACGGCCTGGTGATCAAGAAGAACCGGATCGTCAAGATCGTCCAGCTCTGGCGTCCGTAGTGGTGCTTGACAGCCGGGAAACATGAGTAGTACTCATATTTCATGAGCGCTTATCCGGACGGGTTCCTGTGGGGTGTGTCGGCGTCCGCGTTCCAGATCGAAGGGGCCGCCGCCGAAGACGGCAGGGGCCCGTCCGGCTGGGACGTGTTCGTCGCCGAAGGCCGTGTCAAAGACGGCTCCGACGCCCTCGTCTCCACCGACCACTACCACCGGTACCGCGAGGACGTCGCCCTCATGGCCGACCTCGGCGTCGACGCCTACCGGTTCTCGATCGCCTGGCCCCGGATCGTCCCCACCGGCTCCGGCGCGCCCAACCCCAAGGGCCTCGACTTCTACGACCGCCTCATCGACGCCCTCCTGGCCAAAGGCGTCCGGCCCGTCCCGACCCTCTACCACTGGGACACCCCGTACCCGCTGGAAGAGGCGGGCGGCTGGCTGAACCGCGACGTCACCGACCGGTTCGCCGAGTACGCGGCGATCGTCGGCGAGCGGTTCCACGACCGCGTCGAGCAGTGGATCACGATCAACGAGCCCGCCGAGGTGACGCTGCTCGGCTACGGCGTCGGCGATCACGCGCCCGGCCGGAGCCTCGTGTTCGACGCGCTGCCCGCCGCCCACCACCAGCTCCTCGCGCACGGCAAGGCCGTCCAGGCGCTGCGCGCGGCGGGCGCGGCCAACATCGGGATCGCCGTGTCGCACACGCCCGTCTGGGTGGCGGGCGACACCGACGAGGACCGCGCCGCCGCCGACTTCTACGACACCGTCATGAACCGGATGTTCTCCGATCCGCTGCTCACCGGCCGCTACCCCGACGGCCTCGACGAGCTGATGCCGGGCCCCGTCGGCGACGACCTCAAGACCATCGCGTCCCCCCTGGACTGGTACGGGGTCAACTACTACAACCCGTCGCTGGTCGGCGCGCCCCGCGCGGGCTCCCTGGAGACGTTCGGCGGCATCGACATCCCCGCCGACCTGCCGTTCTCCCTCGAGAAGATCGACGGCTATCCGGTGACCGGGTTCGACAACCCGATCGTCCCCGACGGCCTCCGCGAAGTCCTCACCGGGCTGAAGGCCCGCCACGGCGACACCCTCCCGCCGGTCTACATCACCGAGAACGGCTGCTCGTTCCCCGACTCCCCCGACGCGTCCGGCCGGGTCGCCGACCCCGACCGGATCGCGTTCCTCGACGGCCATCTCGCGGCCGTCCGCGCGTCGATCGCCGAGGGGGTGGACGTCCGCGGCTATTTCGTCTGGTCGATCCTGGACAATTTCGAGTGGAAAGAGGGCTACGGCCAGCGCTTCGGCCTCGTCCACGTCGATTTCGCGACGTTGAACCGCACCCCGAAGGACTCCTTCGCCTGGTATCGCGAGGTGATCAAGGCGGCGCGCTGAGCCCTACAGGGCGCCAAGGAACTTGGCGGCGATCGGGGCGGCCGCCTCGGCGCCCGCGCCGCCGTCCTCGACGATCACCGAGAACGCGACGTCGCCCTTGTAGCCGATGAACCAGGCGTGGGCCGGCGGGTTCTCCCCCGACCCGAACTCGGCGGTGCCCGTCTTGCCTGCCGTGCCCGCGGGGAACGAGACGGCGTGCGCGGTGCCCTCCGACACCACCGCCGGCATCAGGACGTGCAGCGCCTTGCGGACCCCCGGGTCCAGCGGATGGTCGGGCTCCGGCGTCCTGCCGCCCGCGTCCAGCGCCTGGCCGGCCAGCTCGGAGGTGACGAGCCGCGGCGAACGCCACGTCCCGTCGGCGGCGGCCGCCGCGACCGACGCCATGTTCAGCGGGCTGGTCAGGACCTGCCCCTGGCCGAACGAGGCGGCCGCGAGCGCGGTGTCGTCGGCGGTCCCGGGGAACGACGCCCGGACGGCCGGCAGCCCCGCGATGATCGGCGCGTTGAACCCGAACTGGGCGGCGACCTTCGCCAGCTTGTCCTGGCCCAGCCGGCCGACCGCCAGATCGGCGAAGGTCGTGTTGCAGGAGTGCGCGAACGCGTCCCGCAGCGGGATCCTGCCGAACTTCTCATAGCCCGCGTTCTTGAAGGTGCGGCCGCCGATGGTCGTGGTGGCCGGGCAGTTCACGGTGCTGCCGGCGTCGAGACCGCCCGCGACCAGGGCCGCGGCCGTCACGACCTTGAAGGTCGATCCTGGCGGGTACTGGCCCATCAGCGCCCGGTTGTAGCCGCCCGGCTTGTTGACGACGGCCAGGATCTCGCCCGTCGACGGCCGGACCACGACCATCGACGCGTTCTTCTTCGCCGTCATCACGGCCTGGCCCGCCGCCGACTGGATCCGCGGATCGATCGTCGTCCTGAGCGGTTTCCCGGCGCCGCCGCCGAACCGCTGGAGGGTCTTGACGGGCTTGCCGTCCGCTCCGACGATCCGCACGACCGTCGCGGGGGTGCCCGCGAGACGCTTCTCGTACTGCTTGTTGAGGCCGTCGAGACCGGCCGGATCACCCTTGCGGTACGGGGCGCCGAGCGCCTCGGCGGCCTTCGCGGTGAGCGGGCCGACCGGGCCGAGGAGCTGCTGGACCGAGCCGGACGTGCTGGAGCGCAGATCGGAACCGTCGGCGGCGGTGATCGTCGCACGGTCGGGGAACGCGCGGACGGCCGTCAGGCGCTGGCCGTCCGCCAGATCGGGGTGCAGGAGCGCGGGCGTCCAGCGGACCAGCCACTCGCCGTCGGAGCGGGTGAAGTCGAAGGTGCCGTCGTAGGACCACTGCTGGCCCTGGCCGAGGGTCAGGGTGGCCTTGTAGGCGGCTCTGGCGTCGTCGCCCTTGCCGACGCCGGACAGGGTGAGGCGCTGGTCGGCGACGCCCAGGTCCGTCCAGGTCTTGGTGAGGGTCGCGGCGAGGCCGGAGGGCGCGCCGCTGGTCAGGGCGGTCATGGCGGCGGCGTCGCGGCGCTGCCAGGCGTCGAGGAACCGTTCGGCGACGGGCCTGGGGCCGTCGTCCCCCTGGGTGATCACGTAGGCGCCCGCGGCGCCTGCCGCGAGAACCACCGGTACTGCCACGAAAACGGCTCGGCGCACGCCGGGCCTCCTTTCCCCCGATCAGGCCAACAGAACACCAGAAGATTCGCAAGGTGTCCAAGATTGATATGAATCATCAATCCATAAGAAAACGGATATAGTCCCTGTTCGTGAACCTGGTCGGACATCTGGCGTGCTTCGTGGCGGTCGCCGAAGAACTCCACTTCGGCCGCGCCGCCGAACGGCTCGGCATGGCGCAACCGCCGCTCAGCCAGCGGATCCAGCGGCTGGAACGCGAACTCGGCACCCGGCTGTTCGACCGGTCCAGCCGCAAGGTCGCGCTCACGGCGTCCGGACGGCTGCTGCTGGACGAGGCGCGGGAACTGCTGGAACTGGCCGGACGGATCCGGTCGATCGGGGAACGGGCCGCCGACCGGGACGTGCTGCGCGTCGGGATCCCCGAAGACCTCAACGGAGCGGTGATCGCCGCCCTGATCGGGACGTTCCGGGACGTCCAGCCCGAACTTCCGCTCGAACTACGGCCCGCGACGACCGGCGATCACCTGCGCGGGCTCGCCGAAGGGGGCCTGGACGCCGCGGTCCTGCGGCACCCCTGCGACACGTCCGGGCTGGCCCTCGGGCCGATGCTCGGCCAGCCCCTCGGCGCGCTGCTGCCCGCCGG
>NZ_BAAGZI010000456.1:0-4316 GCF_054778695.1 Actinocorallia lasiicapitis | reverse complement strand
CCCGCCGCGACGTCCACGGCCCCGCCGAGCGTCTCGCGAGCCCGGTCCACGGCGTGGACTCCGGGCGCGGACAGATCGAGGCCGGCCCGGTACCGAGCGGTGAGGATGCTGCCGAGCACCGCCACCCCGAGCACCCCGCCCAGCTCGTACGCCGTCTCCGAGACCGCCGCCGCGGCCCCCGCCTTCTCGGCGGGAGCGGCGGCGAGCACCAGATCGTTGGAGAGGGTCTCGGCGCTGCCGACCCCGATGCCGATCAGGACATAAGCCCCCGCGACGGTCGCCAGAGTCGCGTCCGCGCCGACCCACGCCGTCAGCGTGTAGGCGGCCAGCGAGCACAGCAGCCCGCCCGCCATCAGCCGTCCCATTCCGGCGCGGGGGACCAGCCGCACCACGCCGAGCCCCGCCGCGACGCTCGCCACCGCCCCGGGAACCAGCGCCACGGCCGCCACCAGCACCGACCGCCCCTGCACGAGCTGCAACTGCTGCGCAGCGAAGTACAGAAACCCCACGAGCGACGTCATGCTCATCAGATTGACGAAGATCGCGCCACTGAACGAGGGGTTCCGGAACAGCCGGACGTCCAGCAGCGGATCGTCCCGGCCCGTCAGCCGCCGCACCAGCACCACCCCGCACACCGCCCCCAGCACTCCGGCCACCACTCCGACACCGTCGATTCCCTCGACGGCAACCCGCTGCACCGCATAAACGGAAGGCGCGAGCGCCCCCACCGACAGAACGACGGACCCCAGATCGAGCGCCCCCGGCGCCCCGTCCCGCGACTCGGGCAGTACCACCGGCGCCAGCACCACCAACGGCGCCACGAACACCAGCCCGACCAGGAAGACCGAACGCCAGCCGAACCACCCCACCAGCACCCCGCCGAGGAACGGCCCGGCCGCCGCCCCGACCGCGAACGCCGTCGCCCACACCGCGATCGCCCGCCGCCGCGCCTCCCGTTCCGGCACCAGGGTCCGCAGCAGCGAATGGGTAGCCGGCAGCAGCGCCGCCCCGAACACCCCCATCAGCACCCGCGCGACGATCAGCCCGCCCGCCCCGTTCGCGCACGCCGCCACCACCGACGCCGCCCCGAACCCCACCGCCCCCGTGACGAGCACCCGCCGCCGCCCGATCCGGTCGCCGAGGTTCCCCGCCGCCACCAGCAGCGTGCAGAGCACCAGCGGGTAGACGTCCACGATCCAGAGCTGCTCGGCCGCTGTCGGCCGCAGTTCCCGCGCCAGCACCGGCAGCACGAACCCCAGCACGGTGTTGTCGATCGTCACCAGCAACACCGGCAGCATCAGCACCGCGACCCCGGCCCACTGCCGCCGCCCCACCCCCGCGCCCATCACGCCATTCTCAACACCCCCACCCACCCCGGCCACCCCTTTACCGCGTAGGCCGACAAACAGGGCTAACCGGTGTAATCGTGGTCAGGAGTGGTATCAGGATCTCCCCGAACCCCCGAAGGGATGACCGTGAACGTAACCGAGGCCAACGCCTCAGGACGCCCTCCCGTGGTCTTCGTGCACGGCCTCTGGCTGCTGCCGAGCAGCTGGGACCGGTGGGCGGCCGTCTTCGACGAAGCCGGGTACTCCCCGCTCACCCCCGGCTGGCCCGACGATCCGGAGACGGTCGCCGAGGCCAACGCCCATCCCGAGGTGTTCGCGGGCAAGAGCGTCGGCCAGGTCGCCGACCACTTCGCCGACGTCATCGCCGGACTCGACCGCAAGCCCGCGATCATCGGACACTCGTTCGGCGGCCTGATCACCCAGATCCTCGCCGGACGCGGCCTCGCCGACGCCTCCGTCGCGATCGACCCCGCGCCGTTCCGCGGCGTCCTGCCGCTGCCGATCTCCTCGCTCCGCTCGGCCCGCCCCGTCCTCGGCAACCCCGCCAACTACCATCGTGCCGTCCCGCTGACGTTCGAGCAGTTCCGCTACGGCTTCGCCAACGCCGTCTCCGAGGCCGAGGCGAAGGACCTGTACGAGACGTTCGCCGTCCCCGCGCCGGGCGAGCCGCTGTTCCAGGCCGCGACCGCCAACCTCAACCCGTGGACGGAGGCCAAGGTCAACAGCCGGAGCCCCGAACGCGGCCCCCTGCTGCTGATCTCCGGCGAGAAGGACAACACGGTCCCCTGGACGCTCACCAACGCCGCCTACAAGAAGCAGAAGCGCAACGACTCCGTCACCGAGATCGTGGAGATCCCGGGCCGCGGCCACGCCCTGACGATCGACTCCGGCTGGCGCGAGGTCGCCGACACCGCCCTGGCCTTCGTCGAACGCTTCATGAAGTGACCCGCCAGACCCCGTTAGAGCGGCATGTTGTCGTGCCGGTATCCGGGTTCGGCCGCCCTGATCAGCGGACGCAACGCGCTGAGCAGGGCGGTCCTGGTCCTGGCCGGGGTGATGACCTCGTCCACGGACAGGCGCTCCGCGGGCACGCGCGGGTTGAGCAGTTCGTCCCGGTAGGCGGCCATGAGCGGTCCCCTGCTGCCGGGGTCGGCCGCCAGCCGCGCCCGGTGCAGCACCTCGACGGCCCCGTGCGGCCCCATCACCGCGATCTCCGCGCCCGGCCAGGCGAACGAGGCGTCCGCGCCGAGCGCCTTGGAGTTCATCAGGACGTACGCCCCGCCGTACCCCTTCCGCAGCACGACGCTGACCCGCGGGACGGTCGCCGTGGCGAGCGCCTGCGCGAGTTTCGCGCCGCGCCGGGCGACGCCCGCGGCCTCCTGCCCCTTGCTCGGCAGCACCCCCGGGGTGTCGACGAAGGTCAGCAGCGGCAGCCCGAACGCATCGCACATCCGGACGAACCGGGCGGCCTTCTCGCAGGCGCGGATATCGAGGACCCCGCCCATCGCCTGCGGCTGGTTGGCGATGACGCCGACCGGGTGCCCGTCGATCCTGGCCAGCGCGCACACCATGTTCCGGCCGTACCGCGGCTGGAGCTCCAGGAAGCTCGCCCCGTCGACGACCGCCCGGATCACCGGCCGGACGTCGTAGGTCTTGCGCGGATCGGCGGGGACCACCGGCATCGGCAGGTCGG
This sequence comes from Actinocorallia lasiicapitis, assembly GCF_054778695.1. Classification (NCBI taxonomy): domain Bacteria; kingdom Bacillati; phylum Actinomycetota; class Actinomycetes; order Streptosporangiales; family Thermomonosporaceae; genus Actinocorallia; species Actinocorallia lasiicapitis. The sequence continues at coordinate 1,274 of NZ_BAAGZI010000456.1, read as the reverse complement.
GTTCGGTGACGGCGTACACCGGCGGCGCCTCCCAGCAGGACCCGGGCAGGAACGACAGCAGCGCCCGGGCCAGCGCGAACGCGTGCTCCTCGTTCTCGGCGATGAGGTGCGCGGAACCCGATCTGCGGGCGTGCAGCTCCGCGCCGCCCAGTTCGCGCGCCGACACGTCCTGGAAGGTGACGGCCTTGATCACCCGCGGCCCCGTCACGAACATCTGCGACGTGCCCCGCACCATGATCACCACATCGCTGAGCGCCGCCACATAGGCGGCCCCGCCGACGGACGAGCCCAGCACCACACTGATCTGCGGCACCCGTCCCGACAGCAGCGAATGCCCGCGCATCACCGTGCCGAACGCGTCCATGGCCGCCACGCCCTCCTGGACGCGCGCCCCCGCCGAATCGATGAGCCCGACGACCGGCACCCGGGCCCGTCCCGCGTACTCCAGCAGTGAGGTGATCTTCGTGCCGTGGATCTCGCCGAGCGCTCCCGCCCAGGCTTTCGGCTCATGCGCGAAGATCGCGGTGGGTCGGCCGTTGACGGTCGCGCGGCAGGTCAGCACCCCGTCGCCGGCCGGGCGGCGCGGGTCGCCGCCGTAGACGTCGGTGCGCTGCCGCGCCGCGCTGCCCACCTCGAAGACGCTGCCCGCGTCGGCCAGCGCGTCCGCCCGCCGCCTGCTGATCTTCGGGGGCTCGGCGTACCCGCCCGGCTGGGGGAGGGGTGCGAGCTCTTCCCGGCACGGGGAGTGGGGACGGGACAGCTGCTGCTGGTGCACGTGCGTGCTCCTTGTTTTCGGACGGGCTTTCGATTCGGATTTGCCGAACCGTTATCACCGTGTCAGCCACGACCGGACGACACGAGCGGGCACGCCGTCGTGTGAGCGCGCTTGAACGAACAACCAAGCGGCCATGACATAAGTCCAGATCCGGACGCTCCGAATCGACCGGATCCCGCCGCTTGCCGTTCCGGCAACAAACGTTGCCGGAACGTCGAACGGCCGCGCACGGTGGGGATCAGCGAAGGGAGAAGACGATGAAGAACGCCTACGACGTGATCGTGGTCGGCGGGGGAGCGGCCGGGCTGAGCGGAGCGCTGGCCCTGGCCCGTTTCCGCAGGTCGGTGCTGGTGGTCGACGCGGGCGACCCCCGCAACGCGCGCGCCGCCCACCTGCACAACTACCTGGGCCGCGACGGCACGGGCCCGCTCGACCTGCTCGCCGACGGCCGCGCCGAGGTGCTCGGCTACGGCGGCGAGATCGTCAAGGGCGAGGTCGT
>NZ_BAAGZI010000455.1:0-4323 GCF_054778695.1 Actinocorallia lasiicapitis | reverse complement strand
CGCAGACCCGCCCGCGTTCCGGCTCCTGCCGAACCCTTCCCCTCGCGCCCCTCCGCATCGCCGCCGCCCTGCCGACCTGAGCCACCGGACGACCGGCTGCCCCGCGCTCCCGCACCCGAAGCCTGACCGCCACGACGCACCGGAGCACCGGACGGCTCGCCATCGCGCGTCCCACGTCCCACGGCCGGGGCCTGGCTTCCCCGTGCCGTGCCGGACGCGACACCCGAAGACTTCCCCTCACGTGCGCCTCGTCCTGTGGCCGGGGGCTGAGCATCACGTCCCGTGGCCGGAGGCTGGGCATCGCGTGTGCCTCGTCCGGTGGCCGGAGGCTGGGCGTCGCGTGTGCCTCGTCCCGTGGCCGGGGGGGGGGTGGGGGGGGTCGTCTTGCCCTTGGGCGGCCGGGGGTCGCGGTCGGCGGGGGAAGCGTCGCGGGGCGTGCCGGGCTCGGCTTCGAGTGTTTCGCCGTCGGGGGTGCGCTCGCGGACGGGGCGCAGGGTGCCGACGGGCTGGGCGGGGTCGGGGGTGTGGTGGGGGTCTAGGCGGCGGCCGGAGGGGTGTTTGCCTCGGCGGGGGTCGGGGGTGCGGCGAGGGGTGGAGTCGTCGGTGGGGTCGTTGCGGACCACGCGCAGGCGGCGGGGTTCCGGGGGCTGCTGCGCGTCGCTCATGACGCCCATGCTGGCAGGAGCGCTGGGCCGGGACGGCATGGCGCGCCCGGCGTGTCGGGTTTCGCGAAACGGGAAAAGGCCGCCCTTCCCGGAAACGGGAGGAGCGGCCTCGGGGAAGTCCTGGTTACAGGTTCTTCATGATGTCGCGCATGAGACGGGCGGTCTCGGAGGGGGTCTTGCCGACGCGGACGCCGACCTTCTCCAGAGCGTCCTTCTTGGCCTGGGCGGTACCGGCGGAGCCGGAGACGATGGCGCCGGCGTGGCCCATGGTCTTGCCCTCGGGGGCCGTGAAGCCCGCGACGTAGCCGACGACCGGCTTGGTGATGTGCTGCTCGATGTAGGCGGCGGCACGCTCCTCGGCGTCGCCGCCGATCTCACCGATCATGACGATCGCGTCGGTGTCCGGGTCGTCCTGGAACGCCTGGAGCGCATCGATGTGGGTGGTGCCGATGACGGGGTCGCCACCGATGCCGACGGCCGTCGAGAAACCGAAGTCCCGCAGCTCGAACATCATCTGGTAGGTGAGCGTGCCCGACTTCGACACCAGGCCGATCCGGCCCTTGGGCGTGATGTCGGCGGGGATGATGCCCGCGTTCGACGCGCCGGGGCTGGCGATGCCAGGGCAGTTCGGGCCGATGATCCGGGTCTTGTTGCCCTTGGCCACGGCGTGCGCCCAGAAGGCCGTCGAGTCGTGGACCGGGACGCCCTCGGTGATGACGACCGCGACGGGGATCTCGGCGTCGATGGCCTCGACGACGGCGTCCTTGGTGAACTTCGGCGGAACGAAGATCACGGAGACGTCGGCGCCGGTGGCCTCGATGGCCTCGGTGACCGTGCCGTAGACCGGCAGGTCCTTGCCCTCGAGGGTGATCGTGGTGCCGGCCTTGCGGGCGTTGACGCCACCGACCACGTTCGCGCCGGAGCGGAGCATCCGGGCGGCGTGCTTGGAGCCCTCGGAGCCCGTGATGCCCTGGACGATGATCTTGCTGTCTTCAGTCAGCCAGATGGCCATTACGCACCTACCGCGGCGAGTTCGGCGGCGCGGCGGGCCGCGTCGTCCATGGTTTCGACCTGCTCGACGCCCGGGAGTGCGGCGTCGGTGAGGATCTGGCGGCCGAGCTCGGCGTTGTTGCCGTCGAGCCGGACGACCAGGGGACGGTCCACGTCCTCGCCCTTCGAGCCGAGCAGCTCGTAGGCGGCGACGATGCCGTTGGCGACCGCGTCACAGGCGGTGATGCCGCCGAAGACGTTGACGAAGATCGACTTCACGGCCGGGTCGGAGAGGATGATCTCCAGGCCTGCGGCCATGACCTCGGCGGACGCGCCGCCGCCGATGTCGAGGAAGTTGGCGGGCTTCGGCGAGCCGGCGAACTCCTCACCCGCGTAGGCGACGACGTCGAGGGTCGACATGACCAGGCCCGCGCCGTTGCCGATGATGCCGACGGTGCCGTCGAGCTTCACGTAGTTGAGGTCCTTGGCCTTGGCGGCGGCCTCGAGGGGGTCGGCCGCGGCCTTGTCCTCGAGCTCGGCCTGCTTCGGCTGGCGGAAGGCGGCGTTCTCGTCCAGCGAGACCTTGCCGTCCAGAGCGCGGACGACGTCGTCGTTGGTGAGGATCAGCGGGTTGACCTCGACGAGCGTGGCGTCTTCGGAAACGAAGACGTCCCACAGCTTGACGATGATGTCGGTCGCTCCATCGAGGGCGACTTCCGGGAGCCGCGCGGCGACGGCCATCTCGCGGGCCTTGGCCGCGTCGACGCCTTCGAGGGCGCTCACGGGGATCAGCGCGAGCTGGTCGTGGGGGACGTCCTCGATCTCCACGCCGCCGTCGACGGTGGCGATGGTGAGGAAGGTCCGGTTGGCGCGGTCGAGCAGGAAGGAGAAGTAGAACTCCTGCTTGATCGCCGAGCCTTCCTCGACGAGGACCTTGTGGACCGTGTGGCCCTTGATGTCCATGCCGAGGATCTGTCCGGCCAGGGCCTCGGCCTCGGCGGCGTCGTCGGCGAGCTTCACGCCGCCTGCCTTGCCGCGGCCGCCGGTCTTGACCTGAGCCTTGATGACGACCTTCTTGTTGCCGGCCGCGAAGAGCTCTTCAGCGATGGCCCGCGCCTCAGCGGGGGTCGTGGCGACCTTGCCGGTGGGCACCGGTACGCCGTAGGAGGCGAAGAGTTCCTTCGCCTGATGTTCGAACAAGTCCACGAGGGTGCGTCCTTAGTCGGATCGACGGGTGATGACCGCTCGTGCGGTAGCGACGGCGGTCCGCTCCGTTGGCAAAGCCTAGCCTCCCGGCGCTCATGTCCTGGCCAGCGGGTCGATTACCGATCGGTAGCGCCGGGAAAGAGTTTCCTAACAGGTGATTTGGTGGCGTTTGCTGTACTAGATAGGCAACTTCGGGGACGACAGGGGATATCGGGGATGGCGCGACGCTGGGTTCGGCCTGTGGCCGCGCTGCTCGCCGTGGCCGCCGTGGCCGCGACCTGCGCGTCGAACACCGAGCTCGGCCAGGCCCGCTGGGACTCCCCCGGGCTCGTCGGCGGAGGCGGCTGGCCGTTCGTCTCGACCCCGATCAGCGCCGCCGACGCACGTGACGCTTCTTACATTCCGGGCAGTTCGGTCGTCCGGCTGGCCGATGGGCGGGCCCTGCTGATCCCGCACGGTGAGAGCGAACTCACCAAACTGCCCGCGGACGATCCGCGCGTCGCGGACGCCGTCGAAGGCGACCGGGGCTGGCTGGACGACGGCCGCGTCCCCGGCCAGACCGGGGTACACCGGGCGATGGCGAGCCGCGCCCTGCTCGATCTGCGGCTGCTGACGTCGCGGTCGGGCGCGTCGACGGCGTCCTGGTACGGGCTGTGGAACTACGTCTGGCCGCGCGACGCCGCCTTCCACGCCGCCGCGTTCGCCGCCACCGGCCACCTGGACGAGGCCCGCCGGATCCTCAGCTTCCTCAACCGCGTGCAGGGCCCCGACGGCCGTTGGGCCAGCCGCTACCGCGTCGACGGGACGCCCGCCACGGACCGTCCCGTCCAGCTCGACGAGATCGGCTGGACGCTCTGGGCCACCTGGTTCGTCGCCCAGCACGACCCGAACCCCACCGCCTACTACCGGATGGCCGCCAAGGGCGCCGACTGGATCTCCGCCCATCTCGGCCCCGACGGCCTGCCGCCGGTCTCGTCGGACTACTTCGAGCGCCACCCGTCGACCGAGCAGGTCAAGGACCGTCCGACGCTGGGGGTCTCGGCTCCGCTGCTGGTGGGGCTCCGTTCCGCCGCCGCCCTGGCGGGGCCGCGCCACCCGGTGGACTCGGCCCGCTGGCGGCGCGCCGCCCACACCCTGGACACCGCGATCCGCCGCGAGTACGGCCGGTTCGGCTACCCCCGCTCACCGATCATGGGCGGCCGGATGGACGCCAGTGTGACGTTCCTCGCCCCGCCGTTCGCCCCGCAGGACCACGATGTGGCGGCGGCGATCGCCAACGCGGGCGACCGGCTGAAGGTCGCCAACGGCGGGGTCCTGCCGGGCGAGCAGTGGGCGGGCGACAAGTCGCAGGCCTGGACGCCCGAGGTCGCGATGTTCGCGCTGGCCGCGGTCGCCTCGGGCCGTCCGGTCGAGGCGCGCGGCCGGTTGGACTGGCTCGCCGGACACCGCACCGAGCTGGGCG
>NZ_BAAGZI010000454.1:0-4345 GCF_054778695.1 Actinocorallia lasiicapitis | reverse complement strand
TTGCCGTCCAGGGTGACGGCGCCCGCGGCGGGCGCCAGCAGCCGGGCGAGCGCCCGCAGCAGCGTGGACTTGCCGCAGGCGTTCGCCCCGACGATCGCGGTGATCCTGCCGGGCGGGACGGCCAGGTCGAGCCCGTCGACGACCGGGCGGTCGCCGTAGCCGAGGCTCAGCCCGTCGGCGCGCAGATCGGGTGTCTTCACGGTGTTCAGCCTCCAGAACCGGCGTTGTTCGCTCGGATGAGCAGCCAGAGCAGCACGGGCGCGCCCAGCGCGCCGGTGACGATCCCGACGGGCAGCTCGGTGCCGGGGATGAGGGTGCGGGCCGCCAGATCGGCGCCGACGACGATGACGCCGCCGGTGAGTGCCGAGGTGACCGGCGGGGGGAAGGGGGTGCCGGCGAGCCGCTGGGCGATCTGCGGGGCCATCAGCGCGACGAACGCGATCGGCCCGGCCGCGGCCGTCCCGAAGGCGATCAGACCGACCCCGGTGAGCATCAGCGCGAGCCTGACGAGCTGGACCCGGGTGCCGAGCCCGGCGGCGACGTCGTCGCCGAGCTGGAGGGTGCGCATCAGCCGGCCGAGCCCGAGCGAGACCGGCACGAGGAAGACCATCGCGACGGCGAGCGGCGCGGTCTGCTCCCAGTCGCGGCCGTTGAGGTTGCCGACGAGCCAGCCGAGCGCGGCTTGGGCCTGGAATTGGCCGCCCTTGGCTACCAGGTAGTCCGTGGCGCTGGAGCACATCCAGGAGACGCCGATGCCGATCAGGATGATCCGGTAGCCGGTGGTGCCGCCCTTCCACGCCAGCGCGTAGACCAGGATGGCCGTGGCGAGCCCGCCGAGCAGGCCGAGCCCCTGCAGCCCGAGCCCGGTGTCCCAGCCGAACATGATGGCGGCGACGACGGCGGTGCCCGAGCCCTCGGTCAGCCCGATGACGTCGGGGCTGGCCATCGGGTTGCGGGTCATGGTCTGGAACAGCGCGCCGGACAGCGCGAACGCGATCCCGACGAGCAGCCCGGTCGCCACCCGGGGCAGCCGCAGCTCCTGGACGATCAGCACGGTTCCCGCGTCGCCGGTGCCGAGGATCGCCCGGACCGCCTCGCCGAACCCGAGCGTGGTGTCGCCGATGGCGACCCCCATCCCCACCAGCACGAACGTGGCGGCGGCGAGCGCCAGGCAGACGGCGGCCAGCCGGGGCCGGAACAGGAAGGAGACCGGCGGCACCGCCAGCCGGACGGGAAGGACGGCCATCGCTCACACCTCCGCGAGCTTGCGACGGCGGACCAGGGCGATGAAGAACGGTCCGCCCAGGAACGCGATGAGGACGCCCGCCTGGACCTCCAGCGGCCGCCGGTCGAGCCGGGCGAGCAGGTCGGCGGCGTCGAGCAGGGTCGGGGAGATCAGCGCGGACAGCGGCAGCAGCCAGCGGTGGTCGGGGCCGAGCCCCGCCCACTGGGCCAGCACCCGCGCGAGATGCGGCACGATCAGGCCGAGGAACACGATCGGGCCGATCACGGCGACGGCCGCGCCGGTCAGCAGCATGACCGCGATCACTCCCTGCAGCCGGACCAGGCCGAGGTCGCGGCCCAGCGACGCGGCGACGTCCTCGCCGAGGGCGAGGCTGTTGAGCGCGGGCGCGCCGGCGAGGGCCAGCACGATCCCGACGGCCACGAACGGCAGGATCCGCCAGACGGAGTCGGCGTTCTGGTCGGCGAGCGATCCGGCCGACCAGAACCGGTAGCGGTTCAGCGCCTCCGGCTCGGTCAGCACGACCGCGCTGGTCAGCGAGGACAGCAGCGCGCTGATCGCCACTCCGGCGAGGGCCAGCTTGACGGGGGTCAGGCCGGAGCGGCCGAGCCTGCCGAGCGCGTAGACCACGGCGCTGGCGAGGAACGCGCCCGCGAAGGCGAACCAGATGTAGCCGTACAGGTCGGTGATGCCGAACACGCCGACGGCCAGCACGATCGCGAAGCCGCTGCCGGCGCTGACGCCGAGGAGCCCGGGGTCGGCGAGCGGGTTGCGGGTGAGCGCCTGCATCAGCGCCCCCGACAGCCCGATCGCCGCGCCGGTGAGCAGCCCGAGCGCCGTACGCGGCACCCGGACCTCCCACACGACGTTCTCGTACAGGCTGTCGACCGGACGCCCGATCAGGGCGTCCAGTACCTGGCCCAGCGGCACGTTCTTCGCGCCGAAGGACAGCGACAGCAGGCAGAGCAGGAGCAGCGCCGCGGTCAGCCCGGCCAGCAGCACGACCGGGCGCGGTCTCCTGGTCACTGAGGCTGCTCGACCTTGGTGGCGGGGTCGCCGTCGACGGCGGCCTTGAGCTGCGGGACCAGGCCGTCGAGCAGGAACGGCAGGCTGAGCACGGTCACGAACGACCAGGCGACGCCGTGCGGGGTGTTCTCGCCGACGAAGACCTCACGGCCCTCCTTGACGACCTTCAGGTCGCCGTACAGCTTGTCGGAGTGCAGCTTCGGCTCGTCCTTGGCGATGTCGCCGACGGTCCACACGGCGACGTCCTGGTCGAGCAGGTCAGTGCGCTCCTTGCTGAGCGAGGCGCCGAACTGGTCGCCGAGGGCCTTGCCGAGGTCTGCGGGCAGGTCGAAACCGAGCTGGCTGAGGGTGCGGGAGCGGGCGTCCTGGCTGCCGTAGACGAAGTAGCCCTCGTACGGGGTGGCGGAGATGGCCGTCTTGCCCTTGAACCCGGGGTTGTCCTCGCGGGCCTTGGCGAACTTCTGCTCGACCTCGGTGACCAGCTTGGCGGCCTCGTCGGACTTTCCGAGGGCCTTGCCGATGGTGACGGTCTGGACCTGCCACGGCACGCCGTAGTCCTTGTACTCCTTCGGCTGAGCGACGACGGGCGCGAACTTGGAGAGCTGCTCGTACTGCTTGTCGGTCAGGCCGGAGTACTGGGCGAGGATCAGGTCGGGCTTCAGCGCGGCGATCTTCTCGATCTGCGGTCCGGTGCCGGTGTCCTTGAGGAGGGTGGGGACGGGCGCGCCGTTGAGCCTGGAGGTCGCCCACGGGCCGATGGCGCCGTCGTAGCCGCCGAACCAGTCGGTCGTCGCGACGGGCACCTTGCCCAGCGCGAGCACGGCGTCCTGGTCGGTGAGGCCGACCGTGATGATCCGCTGCGGCTCGGCCCTGACCGTGGTCTCGCCGTACTTGTGCGCGATGGTCACGGGGAAGGCGGCAGCGGCGGCTCCGGTTCCCGCCGGTGCGACCGCGTCGTCCGGCTTCTGGGAGCCGCAGCCGGTGAGGGCGCCGGCGACGAGGGCTGCGGAGGCGAGCACGGCGGTGAGCCTGGCGCCGCGGGGGATGCCGAACATATGGGGGCCCTTCGGGATAGCCTTACCTAACTTAGGTAAGGCTAGACTAACTTGCCCGAGTTTGACCAGTTCAGCGGGTTCTGTCCGGTGGATCAGGTCCAGTTGGGGTGGCTGACGAACACTCCCTCGGGGGTCAGGACCTGATCGCCGCCCGACCCGTCGGAGCGGGCCGCCCAGATCCGCGGCAGGGTCAGCACACCCTTCACATAGGCGATCCAGCGGCCGTCGGCCGACCAGTTCGGGTCCATCTCCCGGCCGGGCGCGCCGGTGACGGCCTTCGCCCCGGAGCCGTCCGCGCCGATCACCCAGATGTCGTGCTCCTCACTCTGCTGGACGGGGCTGCGGGTGTAGGCGATCCGGGAGCCGTCCGGGGACCAGACCGGGTCGCCTGCCCGGTGGTCGGCGTCCTCGCGGGTGACCTGGACGGGCGACGGGCGGTCGGCCGCCGGGTCGAGCGTGAAGATCTGCGGGCGTCCGTCGACGTCGGCCCAGTAGGCGAGCCGGCCGGTGCTCGACCAGATCGGATCGTCCTTGCGGGCCTTGCCTTCGGTCAACTGGCGGAGGCCCGAACCGTCGGGCGCCGCCACGAACAGCTGGGCCGCGCCGTCCACGTCGCGCATGAACGCGAGCCGGGCGCCGTCGGGCGACCAGGACACACGGGTGCCCCGGCGGATCGCGATCCCCGTCGTGGTCGGTTCGCCGCCCGCTTCGGGGAGCAGCCAGACCGTGGACGCTCCGGCGACGGTCCGGGTGAACGCGATCCGCCGGGTCGTGGCGTTGTACTGCGGCAGGACGTCGCAGTGGTCCTGGGTCAGCGCGGTGTAGCCGGGCTGGCCCGGCACCAGCCGGACGATCCGCGACAGGCAGACCGGGTCGCCGATCGGCGTCAGGTCGAGCCGCGCGTAGATCGGCCGTGCGGGCGGGCCGTCCGCCGCCGACTCGCCGGATCCGGCGGGCGAGCCGTCCGGCCAGAGCTGCCAGACGGCCACTCCCCCGGCCGCCAGCAGCACCGCGACGACCG
>NZ_BAAGZI010000453.1:0-4386 GCF_054778695.1 Actinocorallia lasiicapitis | reverse complement strand
GTCCACCACATCCGGCCAGCAGGAGCGCGGCGGTGGCCAGCGCCGCTCCGCTCCGGACGCGTCTCATTCCGGCGCCTCCTTGCTCTCCGCCGCCGGCTCGCCGCGGCGCAGCACGGCGAAGCCCACCAGGCCGAGTCCGACGACGGCCGCGGCGACGCCGCCGTACACGATCGTCCGGTCGGAGCCGGAGTCGAAGGCCACCGGCACCCGGACGTCGAGGGAGCGGTCGGAGCCGCGCGTGTGGTCGGCCTTGGTGACGATGGCGCACTTGACCTTCGCGCAGTTCAGCCCCTCGCCGATCTCGGCCTTGACGCTCAGCTTCACGCTGAAGACGCCGCCGTCGCCGTAGGCGATCGCGAGGTCCTTGCCGTAGGGCGGCGGGTTGGACGACACCCACTGCGAACCGCCGGTCTGGCCGGTGGTGTCGGCTCCGCCCCCGCAGGGCGTCGGGGCCTGGCCGGGACCGAGGTCCTTGCAGAGGGCGACATAGACCCCCTTGGCGGGGTCGAAGCCGGCTCCGGTGACCGTGACGGTGTCACCGTCCTTGAGCTTCGCGCTGGAGACGGTCAGGGTCTGGCCGCCTTCGCCCCTGGCCGTCAGGGCGTCGGCGGACGCCGGTCCCGCGACGCCGGCGAGGGCCGCGGCGGCGCCGATCGCCAGCAGCCGCTTCACGCCGCGCCCCGGACGGACGCGCCGAGGTCGACCAGGACGTCGGTGTTGAGCCGGTAGGCGAGCTTCACCTCGGCGATGATCTTCTCTCGGTCGGCGGCGTCGAAGGGCGCCTCGTCCAGCAGGGTCCGGTAGGCGTCCTTGAAGTTCTTCGGCTTGGGGATCAACGGGAACCGGTAGAACTGCGCGCCCGCCCCATCGACGAGGTCGTAGGCGCGCTCCACGCCCCGGCCGATGATCTGGCCGCCGGACAGGTCGCCCAGGTAGCGCACGTAGTGGTGGGCGACGAAGCCGCCGGGCCAGTCGAAGGCGACCGCGCGCAGCCGGGCGACGTAGGCGTCCGTGGCCGGGCTGACCGCGATCCGCTCGGCCCAGTTAGCACCGGCCAGCAGCGTCAGATCGGCCTCGAGGCTGGGCGTGCGGCGCAGTTCCTCGAAGACGAACCTCCCCGCGACGGGATGCTCGCGCAGCGCGTCGGCGGCCTCTTCCAGCACCGTGTACACGGCGTGGAGCTGGGCCGACAGCGCCGCGTAGGCGGCCACGGGGAGCTTTCCCGCCATCAGGTCGCCGATGTAGCTGGTCTGCTCGGCGGCCGAGTGGTCCTGGATGCTCGCCTGCCGGAGCGCGGCCGAGAAGAGGTCCATGGGTGTCCTTAGGGTCTTGCTGGGCGGTATCGCCCTATTGATCCTTTGCGTGGAGTACCTTAGCTTAGGCTTGCCTAAGAAGAAATAGGCAAGCCTCGCCTCACGATTGGGCCCCGACCTTGCGAACCCCCAGCTACGCCGCCGTCGCGGCCCTGGCCCTCGGCCTCAGTGCGCTGCCGGCCGCGCCCGCCCACGCCGCGTCCGTGTCGGCGTCGCCCACCAGCGGGCTCGACCCGGCCGGTGCGACGATCTCGGTCCGCGGCACCGGCTTCAACGCCACGGGCAACAACAAGTTCGGGATCTACGTGGCGTTCGGCCCGAAACGCTCGAACTACGCGACCGACTCGCTGGCGTTCGGGGCCGCGCGCTGGGTCCATCCGGGCGGCGGGGGCGCCGGCCAGGCGAACCTGACCGACGCCGGGGCCTTCTCGACGACGCTCGCCGTCACGGCCAGGTACAAGGACGGCCACGGCGCGCAGGTCGACTGCACGAAGACCTCGTGCTACGTCATCACGATCGCCGCGCATGGCGTGCCGGACCGCTCCCAGGACACCTTCACCCCGGTGACCTTCGAGGCGGCCGGACCGGCCGCGGGCAGGCCGAAGAAGACGAAGACCCCTTCTCCGACGGCGACCGCGCCCGCCTCGGCCACACCGAAGGCCGCGGCCAATACGCCCCCCGCGCCCGCCCCGAGCACGACGCCCCTCGGCGGCGAGACGCCGGTGGCCGCCCAAACGATCACCGGCTCCGACGCGTCCCCCGCCTGGCCGTTCTGGACGCTGACGGCGCTCGCGATCGCGGCGGCCCTCGCCCTCCGCGGCTTCGCGCGACGCTAGGCGGTGCGCGGAGTCTCCCCGAGCGCGGCGCACGCCTCGGTGTACATGCGGACGACCTCGCGCCGCACCTGGCCGCGGTCCTTCAGCGGCTCGCTCCACGGGATCCGGACCTCGACCTCGCGTCCCTCGACGGTCGCGGTGAACACCAGCGCCTCGGCGTCCAGCCCGGTGTTGACGGCCGCGGAAGCCTCGACCCCGCCGAGCCCGCGCACGATCAGCACGTTGTCGGCGGCGTGGTCGCCGTTCATGTGGGCGGTGATGGCGGCGACGGCCTCGGGGCCGAACGGCAGGTCAGACATGGGGAGGTCCCTTCTCAATCCGGACATACATGCGCTACCGTACCGGATCGTCATTAGGTAAGGCTTACCTAAGTAAGGAGTCAGACAGATGCGTTACCGCCCCATCATCGCGGCAGCCGGCCTGGCCGTCGCGGGGCTCGCCTCCCCCGCCCACGCGGCAGGCCCTGAGACCAACGTCGATCCGACGACCGACCTCAAGGTCGACGGCCAGAACCTGACCGTCACCGGCTCCGGCTTCGACCCCAACAAGAACAACAAGTTCGGGATCTACGTGGCGTTCGGCCCGAAGACCGCCGACTACGCCACCAACGCGGGCATCTTCCAGGCCACCAAGTGGGTCCACCTCGGCGCGACCCCCTCGGCCGGCCAGGACGAGCTCAAGGCCGACGGCACCTTCGCCACGACCCTCCCGGGGATCAAGGCGAAGTACACCGACGGCAACGGCACCGCGGTCGACTGCCTCGTCACCCAGTGCTACGTCATCACGATCGCCGCGCATGGCGTGCCGGACCGCTCCCAGGACACCTTCACCCCGGTGACCTTCGCCGGCGCGGGCGGCCCGACCGACCCCACGGACCCGACCGACCCCGGCACCCCGGGCGGCGTCACCGAGCAGCAGACGCTGACGGCGAAGGTCACCGCGGGCGGCACCCTCACCCTCGGTCGCGGGCGCGAACGTCGCGCTGCTGGACGCCAAGCTCGGCGGGCACTCCACCGGGGCGCTCAACAAGGCGACCGTCACCGACACCCGCGGCACCAACGCGGGCTGGAGCCTCGTCGGCCAGGTGAGCGACTTCACCAGCCCCGAGGGCGGCACCATCCCGGGCGCCAACCTCGCCTGGGGCCCGAACGCGACGGCCGTCGGCGACGGCTCCCCCGGCCAGGTCACCGCGGGCGCGCCCGTCGCCGGCCTGAACGTGGCCCGCACCCTCGGTTCCGCCCAGGGCGGTTTCAGCGGCGGCGTCTTCGAGCTGGGCGCGGGCCTCGACCTGCGGATCCCGGCGGGAGTCCCGGCGGGTTCCTACACCGGAACCCTCACGCTGACCCTGTCCTGACAGACGGCGGGGGATGAGGACGGTAACGGCGCCCTCATCCCTCGCTCCCCCATTCTCCCCGGAGCACGAGCATGTTCACACCCTGGGTCCTCGCGGCGGGGCTCCTCCTCGCCCCGGCGTCCGCACCGGCCGCCGATTTCAGCTGGTCGGTCCAGCCGTCCGGGCCCAAGGGGCCGACCGGACGCGACTACTTCGTGTACACGGTCGCGCCCGGCCAGACCGTGCGGGACACCGTCGGCATCACCAACCGGGGCGACAAGCCGCTGACGTTCCGGATCTACCCGACCGACGCGTTCACCACCGAGGACGGATCCTTCGCCCTGCTCACCGCCGACAAGCAGCCCTCCGACGTGGGCTCCTGGGTGCGGACGGGGCTGACGACCGTCACGGTGAAGCCCGGCAAGCGGGCCGATGTGCCGTTCACCCTGAAGGTCCCGCGGAACGCGACCCCCGGCGACCACACCGGCGGCGTCCTCGCCGCCGTGACCGAGCAGCAGACGACGGCCGACGGCCAGCGCGTCAACGTGGACCGGCGGGTCGCCGCCCGGGTCTATCTGCGGGTCAACGGGCCCGTCACCGCGAAGCTGGAGGTGGACCGGATCGCGGCGTCCGCGAAGGGGCCCATCGTGGGCAGCGGCACCGTGACCGTCACCTACCGGGTCCGCAACACCGGCAACGTCCGGTTGAAGGCGCGCGCCCATGTCGCCACCGAGGCGGCCCTCGCCGGCGCGCAGGGCCGTCCCGCCGACCGCGACATCCCCGAACTGCTGCCCGGGTCGTCGATGACCTTCACCGACACGGTGCCCGAGGTGCTGCCCGCAGGGCCGCTCAAGGTGTCCGTGCGGCTCACCCCGACCGACCCCGCCGCGACCGACGGACGGCC
>NZ_BAAGZI010000452.1:0-4388 GCF_054778695.1 Actinocorallia lasiicapitis | reverse complement strand
CGCGGGGCGCCCCCCCGACCGGCGCCCCGCAGTCCCCCGCGACTCCCGCGGCCGACGCGACCCCCTCGGCCAAGGTGACCCCGTCGGCCGACGCGACGCCGCAGCCGGGCGCGATCAGGTTCGACACCCCGCAGGCCGCGCTCGACCATCTCCTGGCCGCATGGAAGGAGGGCGACCGGACGGCCGCGCTCCAGGCGGCGGGCCCGCGGACGGTCGAGAAGGTGTTCACCGGGCTGCCCAAGGCCGCCGAGAAGCAGATCGAGAGCTGCGACAAGACCAACGACGGCGGCTACGCCTACAACTGCTACTGGCGTTACGAGGGTGGATCGACCCACTTCTACGTCAATCCGTATGCGGCGACCGGGTTCCGTGTCGAGAACTTCGAGCAGATCGCGGACTGACGCGCGCCGGTCGATCTCCGGCCCCGGGTTCCCTTCGGAAGTCAAGCAAGCGTACGCTTGGGAAGCTGACTTTTCTCCGAGGGGAACCGATGACTGAGATCAAGGACTATGCCCACCTGATCGGCGGCGAGCTGCGCGGCACCGCGGAGTACCTGGACTCGGTCGACCCGGCCACCGGACAGGTCTGGGCGCGTGTCCCCCGCGGCACCGCCCAGGACGCGAACGACGCCGTCGCCGCCGCCAAGCGCGCCTTTCCCAAGTGGTCCGCGATGCCCGCCGCGGGCCGCGCGTTCTTCCTGCGGAAGGTCGCCGAGGTCTTCGCCGCCAACGCCCAGGAGCTGGCCGCGCTGGAGACCCGCGACAACGGCCGGATCATCAACGAGACCGGCAAGATGGACCTGCCCGGGATGACCTATCTGTGGCAGAACGCCGCGGGCGAGTGCGCGGCGGCCGTCGAGGGCAAGTCCGTCGTCTTCGGCCCCGGCAGCATGGGCTACACACGGCGCGAGCCGTACGGCGTGGTCGTCGGGATCATCCCGTGGAACTCCCCCATCTCGACCTTCTCGGCGAAGGCGGCGTTCGCGCTGGCCGCGGGCAACACCGTGGTGATCAAGCCGGCCGAGCAGGCGACGGTCTCGATGCTGCGGCTCGCCGAGCTGCTCCAGGGGGTGCTGCCGAAGGGCGTGCTGAACATCGTGTCCGGGCTCGGCGAGGAGGTCGGTGACGTCCTCGTGCGCCACCAGGACGTCGGCCGGGTCAGCCTGACCGGCTCCAACGAGACCGCGAAGATCATCCTGCGGGCGTCGACCGACCATCTCAAGCCGGTCGCGCTGGAGCTCGGCGGCAAGTCCCCGAACATCGTCTTCGCGGACGCCGACCTCGACAAGGCCGCCGAGGGCGTCTCCACCAAGGCCGTCTTCACGGGCAACGCCGGGCAGGTCTGCGTGGCGGGCTCCCGCATCCTCATCCAGCGGCCCGTCTACGACGAGATGATCGAGAAGATCAAGGCGCGGATGGCGTCGGTCCGGCTCGGCGACCCGCAGTCCCCCGAGACCACGATGGGCCCGATCGTCTCCAAGGAGCAGTACGACCGCGTCGTCGGCTATATCGAGCTGGGCCAGAAGGAGGGCGCGGAGCTGGTGTACGGCGGCCGGCACGGCGCCGAGCTGGTCGACGCCGACCACGCGGGCGGCTACTGGGTCGAGCCGACCCTGCTGGCGACGACCGACAACACGCTCCGCGTCTGCCAGGAGGAGATCTTCGGCCCGGTCGCCGTGGTCCTCCCCTTCGACACCTACGAGGAGGCCATCGCCATCGCCAACGCCTCCCCCTACGGCCTGGCCTCCGGCGTCTGGACCCAGAGCCTCGCCACCGCCCAGCGCGCCGCCCAGGACCTCCAGGCCGGCTACGTCTGGGTCAACACCTACCGCCGTATCCTCCCCGGCCTCCCCTTCGGCGGCTGGAACGCCTCCGGCTACGGCCACGACGCCCTCCTCGAGAACACCCGCGAAAAATCCGTCATCCTCGAACTCTGACCGGCGGGACCGATCCCCGTCAGATGACAACGGGGCCGGGTAATGGACGCCGGGTCTGACAAGACGGGGTGGGTGTGACGGGGGTCATAATGGCGCGGCCCTGGACTCTGTTGCGTTGGTGAGGCGTCATGCGAAGTGGAATGGCTCGTCGTGTGGGGAGCAAGGTGGCGGCGGTCGCGGTGGGGGCCGCGGTCGTCGTCGCCGGGGTGGTGGGCGCAGGGAGCGGTGCGGCCGCCGCGCCTCCCGCGCAGGACGCGTTCTACCAGCCGCCGGTGCCCGTGCCGGGCGGGGCGTTCGGGGACGTGCTGCGGGCACGGGGGGCGGCGTACCCGATGTCGTCGGCCGTGAAGTCGACGCAGGTGCTGTACCGGACGCAGAACGCGACCGGGCAGACCATCGCGGTGTCCGGGACCGTGCTCGTGCCGACCAAGGCGTGGAACGGGACCGGGAGCAGGCCGCTGGTGTCGTACGCCGTCGGGACGCGGGGGCTCGGGGACGCGTGCGCGCCGTCCTACACGCTCACCCAGGGGCTCGACTACGAGCAGTTCACCATCAACGACCTGCTCAACAAGGGCTGGGCCGTGGCCGTCTCCGACATGGAGGGGCTCGGGACGCCCGGCGTCCACACCTACATCGTCGGACGGTCCGAAGGCCGCGCGGTGCTCGACATCGCGCGCGCCGCCCAACGGCTCCCCGGGACCGGGCTCGACCCGGCCGGGCCCGTCGGGATCGTCGGCCACTCGCAGGGCGGCAGCTCGGCCGGATGGGCGGCCGAGCTGGCCGCGACCTACGCGCCGGAACTCAACCTCAAGGGCGTGTCGGCCAGCGGCGTGCCCGCCGACCCGATCGCCATGGGCAAGTTCCTGGACGGCGGGCTCGGCGCCGGCCTGATGTTCATGGCGTCGCTCGGCTTCGACGCCGCCTACCCCGAACTCGGCCTGGACGGCTACCTCAACGACGCCGGACGCAAGATCCGCGACCAGCAGAAGGACATCTGCCTGGCCAGCGTCAACGGCATCCCGGCGATAGCCAGCACCGCGTTCAAGCGGATCAGCGACTTCACCACCAGGAGCCCGCTGGACGCCCCCGACTGGCAGGCCAGGTTCAACGAGAACAAGCTGGGGAGCGTCCGGCCGTCCGTGCCGGTCTTCCAGGGCCACGGCATGGCCGACCAGCTCGTCGGCTACACCCAGGGCGACGCGCTCCACAAGAGCTGGTGCGCCCTCGGCGCCGACCTGACCTGGAAGGCCTACCCGCTCGCCGAGCACCTGCTCGGCTTCCTCGTGTCCTGGCCGGACGCCACCGCGTTCCTCACCGACCGGTTCGCCGGCAAGCCCGTCAAGCGGTCCTGCTGATCAGCGGTTGAGGTCGGCCAGGTAGGGCGGGTCGGCGCCTTCCTTGCGGCAGGTCTCGGCGGCCACGTCGCTGGCGAAGGTCAGCGCCCGGACGAGGAGGTCGGGCGTCAGACCGGTCAGCCGGCCGCCGAGGGCGCCGGCGGTGTGCAGCCGGTAGAGCAGGCCCGCGGTGAACGCGTCGCCCGCGCCGACCGTGTCGACGGGGGTGACCGGGCGGGCGGGGACCGTCAGCCGGTGGCCGTTCAGCGACGCGTAGGCGCCGTCCGCCCCGCAGGTGATGACGACCAGGTGGACGCCGTCGGCGTGCCACTCCTCGCACGCGTCCTGCAGGGACGAGCCGGGCCTGAGCAGCGCCAGGTCGTCGGAGCTCAGCCGGAACAGGTCGGCGGTCGACGTCCAGCCCGGCAGCAGGTCCCGGTAACGCTCCACCGGGACGATGCCGGGCCGGATGTTCGGGTCGATCGAGATGGTCGCGCCGCCGCGGCGTTCGCGGAGCAGCTTCTCGATCAGCGGGCCGCTCGGCTCCAGGGCCAGGGCCAGGGAGCCGGCGTGCAGGCAGGTGACGTCCGGCGGCGTGGCCTCGGCCAGCTCGTCGGCCGTCCACTGGAAGTCGGCGGTGCCGTTGGCGTAGAAGGAGTAGCGGGCCCGGCCGTCGCCGTCGACCGTGGCCAGAGCCAGGGTCGGCTCCTCGGCCGCCGCGACGGCCCGCGCCAGATCGACGTGGGAGTCGGTCAGGTAGGCGCGGAGCAGGGCGCCGAGCGGGCCGCCCGGGATCCGGCCGACGAACGCGGTCGGCACTTCCAGCCGGCCCAGCGCGACGGCCGTGTTGGCGGGCCCGCCGCCCGGACGCACTCGCAGGTCGAGCGCGCCGGGCGTGGTGGTTTGCGGAGGAACGAAGGCGTCGGCGACGGTCTCCCCGATGACCGCGATCATAGCGAGAGGGCTCCGGTCATGATGGCGACGACGTCGGACATGGAGTGGTCGGCGGGTTTCACGACGCCGGCCCTGCGGCCGAGCCGCTGGATGTGGATCCGGTCGGCGATCTCGAAGACGTGCGGCATGTTGTGGCTGATCAGCACGACGGGCAGACCGCGGTC